>CAZKPI010000319.1:0-5969 GCA_964554555.1 uncultured bacterium | reverse complement strand
GAACCGCTGGCGCAAGGGGATCAGGGCGTGGATGGCGAAATGGGTGTGCCGGGCTGGAAGGATGGCTCCGGGGAGCAGGACGATTCGCCCGTGGGCCGGCACCGGGTGGGTCTGCAGGTCGGGGAGTTCTGAGGGGGTGGGGGCTTGCACGCCCTTGGGGATGATCGTGAAACGGCCATCATCGGGAAGAAATTCCCGGAGATAGGGGAGCATGCCATAGAAGGGAACGACCACCTTATCGGCGGCCGACAGGACGTTGCGGATGGTCTCGTTCAACCCGGGGGTCTGCAGGTCGATAAAGACGTCGGTGCCCGTGCAGGTGATCACCAGGGGCAGACGGCCCTGACGGGCGAGGTCGTGGCAGAAGATCCCGGATTTTACCAGGTGGAAGCCGTGGATCACCTGCGGAGCGAAGGAAGCGGCGGAAAGGGTTGCCAGGGGCGATTCTGCCGAGGTGTCCAGTTCCAGGACGCGGCACCCCAGGCGCGACAGGAAAGCCGCCAGCCGCTGGCCGTGGGCGTTGTCCTCCCCGTAGCGGGTCTGGACCAGGCAGATTCCCAACAGGACTTCCATCGTTTCGGGCCTCAGCCTCTATATGCCGTTCCCGGCGTCAGGGTTTCGGGGTTTCTTGACAGAAGACTTCCCCTCGGTCAGAATGAACCCTCCAATACTTCGGCGTCAAGCGGAGATTCCTGCAGGCCATCCGCCGGCGCGGCAAACCACCCCCAAGGAGGAGGGCACCAGATGGTCGACGTCAACTCGTTGGATTTCCAGGTCAAACGGCTGGGCGAGGGAACCTTTCCTTCCCCGCTGGGGCTTTCCAAGGTCGATGGGGATTTCCTGACCAACTATACCGCGGACGACGAACGGATTCTCTACGAGGCCCGCCTGAGCAAAGTGCGGGACATCTGTGCCGCCGGCGGGTTTCCCGCCTCGTTCGAGTGCGCCGGACCCCGCGAAAAAATCTTCTTCGATCCGAAAAACACCCGGGCCGGCATCGTCACCTGCGGCGGCCTCTGTCCGGGGATCAACGACGTCATCCGCGCTTTGGTGATGCAGTTGTCCTTCTGGTATGGGATCAAATCCATCTATGGTTTCCGATTCGGCTACCAGGGATTGATCAAGGAAGGAAGCACCCCGCCGCGCGTCCTCGATCCTGAGGTGGTCTCCGACATTCACGAGTTCGGCGGGTCGATCCTCGGCACTTCCCGCGGCCCCCAGGACGTTGGCAAGATGGTCGACCGCCTGATGGACTTCAACATCGACATCCTGTTCTGCATCGGCGGCGACGGCACCCTGCGCGGAGCCAAGGAGATCGCCGAGGAGATCCTGCGGCGCGGCCTGAAGATCGGGGTCATCGGCATCCCCAAGACCATCGATAACGACATCGGCTTCATCGAGCGGACCTTCGGTTTCGAGACCGCCTTCTCGCACGCCGTCGAGTCGATCCGCACCGCGCACGTCGAGGCCAAGGCGGTCCAGAACGGCATTGGTCTGGTGCGCCTGATGGGGCGCGATTCCGGGTTCATCGCCGCCAACGCCGCGGTCGCCTCGCAGGACGTGAACTTCTGCCTGGTGCCCGAGATCCCCTTCGATCTCGAAGGGCCCAACGGCTTCTACACCCACCTCCGGCACCGCCTGGAGAAACGGGGCCACGCCGTCATCGTCGTGGCCGAGGGCGTGGCCCGGCGGTTCCTGGATTCCGACGGCAAGGATGCCTCGGGCAACCAGAAGTCCGGCGACATCGGCATCTTCCTGCGCGAAGACATCAAGCGCGCCTTTGCGGCCCAGAAATTCCCCGTCAATATCCGCTATATCGACCCCAGCTACATGATCCGCAGTGCCCGGGCCATCCCCGCTGACAGCATCTACTGCAATCAGCTCGCCCAGAACGCCGCCCACGCCGGCATGGCCGGCCGCACCAACATGGTGGTGGGCATCTGGAACCACCATTTCACCCACGTTCCCATCGAGATGGCGATCCGCAACCGCAAGTACATCGATCCCGAGAGCACCTTCTGGCTCAACGTCCTGGAGACCACGGGCCAGCCCCGGAACATGCTCAACGCGGAGAAGTAGGGGAGGGGAGCGGCCGCCCGGCCGATCGATCGGCTCAGGATCAGAGGGCCAGCAGGCCCTGGACCGCGGCGTGCAGGCGGCCGTTCGAGGCGAGGATCTGCCCGCGGTCGAGGGGCATGGGCGCCCCCGCGAAATCGGTGACCAGGCCCCCTGCCTCCGCGACCAGGAGCGCGCCGGCGGCCACGTCCCAGGGTTTGAGGTCGGTCTCCCAGAAAACGTCGAACCGGCCCATGGCCACGTAGCACAGGTCCATGGCCGCCGAGCCCAGCCGCCGGACCCCCTGCGTGGCCAGGATCAGGCGGCGCAGGCGGGTCAGCATTCCCTCGATGCCGGGGCCGACAACGTAGGGGAACCCGGTCACCACCAGCGCCTGCTGGAGGTCGGTCTGGGGCGAGACCCGGATGGGTTCCCCGTTCCGGCAGGCCCCGCCCCCCGCCGCGGCGGTGAAGGTCTCGCCGGTCATCGGCTGGTGGACGGCCCCCGCGCGCGGCCGCCCGTCCTCGCAGAGGGCGATCGAGACCGAGAAGATGGGAAGGCCGTGCGCGAAGTTGGTGGTGCCGTCGAGGGGGTCGAAGACCCAGACCCGGCCCTGGCGGTAATCTGCGCCCCCGGCCTCCTCGCCAAACAGCAGATCATCGGGGAAGGCCCGGGCGAGCTCGTCGCGGATCAGCTTCTCGGAAGCCAGATCCATCTCGGTGACGAGGTCGGTGGTGCCCTTGTGATCGATCTGCATCGCCGTGGCGAACCGGCTCTTCAGCAGGTCTCCGGCCTGGCGGGCGATGCGGGCGGCGGTGTCGGCTTCCTTCTGCCATGTCATGTGATGCGTCCGGCCTTTCGGGGGGGGTGGCGGGAGTTGCGCGCTGGTCCTCCTTCCGGTAGCATGAATCCGCCGTTTTTTCAAGAAAACGGCGGGCGCCGGCAGGCGCCGAGAGGAGGATTCCATGGGCAAACCGATCCTGGCGATCCTGAGCGTGTCGGCAGGCGCCGGCCACGTGCGCGCGGCCGAAGCGCTCAAGGCGGCCGCCGAACAGCATTTTCCGCAGTTCGAGGCGGTGCATATCGATGTCATGACCACCGTCGGGGACATCTTCCGCAAGCTCTACGCCGAGTCCTATCTCTCACTGGTCGAAAACCACCCCTCGCTGTGGGGCATCCTTTACAAGAAGGCCGACCGCCAGAAGGCTGATTCCTCGCTGAACAAACTGCGGCGGGCGGTGCAGAGGCTCAATACCCGGCAGTTCATGGCCCGGATGGCCGAATTGAACCCCGACCGCGTGATCTGCACCCACTTCCTGCCGGCCGAACTGCTGTCGCGCGAACGGGTGGCCGGCGCCTTCACCCGGCCGGTCTGGGTACAGGTCACCGACTTCGACATCCACGCGATGTGGATCCAGAGCCATGTGACCGGCTACTTCGTGGCCAATGAGGAAGTGGCGTACCGGATGGCCGACCGCGGGGTGGCCCGCGACACGATCACCGTGACCGGCATCCCCATCATGCCCGTGTTCGGCCAGCCGCAGAACCGCGAGGAGACCGCGCGTGAACTCGGGCTCGACCTGAAGCGGAAGACGATCCTGATGATGTCGGGAGGCTACGGGGTGGGCGGGATCGACCGGCTGGTCGAGCGCCTGCTCAAGATCCCCGGCGATTTCCAGATCATCGCCCTCGCCGGCCGGAACGAGGAACTGCTGGGCAACCTGAAAAAGCTGGAGGCGGGGGCCCCCGGCAAGCTGTTCCCCATGGGCTTCACCCGCACCATCGAACGGCTGATGGCCGTCGCCGACTTTGCGGTCACCAAACCCGGCGGCCTCACCACCTCGGAATGCCTGGCCATGGGCCTTCCCATGGTCATCGTGTCACCCATTCCCGGCCAGGAGGAGCGCAATGCCGACTTCCTGCTGGAAAACGGCGTCGCTCTCAAAGCCTACGACGGGGCCGGCCTGGAATTCCGCATCGCCGGTCTCCTGCAGGACCCCGACCGGGTGAAGGCCATGGCCGCCCGGGCCCGGGCCCTCGGCCGGCCCGGCGCCGCGCGCGCTGTGCTGGAAAAGGTCTGCGCGGGAGCCTGACCGGTGGCACAGCCTGGACCAGGGAGGCCCGGGGCGGGGGAGGGGGCGGCCGCGCCGCCCGCCGCCGCCCCGGCCTTTTCCTGGGTCCACGTCGGCGGCTACCTGACCTGGGTCTGCCTGCTGGCCTTCTTCTTCGCAATGGTGGAGATCCAGATCGAGGGCGCCCAGGGCTGGGCGGCCGGCCTGCCCACCTGGCGCATCGAGTCGCACTGGCTCCTCGACCTTTTCTGGGGCGGGCGGCCGATGACCGGCTACCACGCCTGGGTCTTCTCGTTCATGTTCCTGTTCTTCCATCTGCCGGTCTTCTGGGCCTGGCAGTGGAACCTGCGGCTCGAAGCCCGCATCCTGGGCAGTGTCATGGTGTTCTGGATCGTCGAGGACTTTCTGTGGTTCCTGCTCAACCCGGCCTACGGGTGGGCCCGTTTCACCCCCGCCGCGATCCCCTGGCACAAGTCCTGGACCTTCCACCTGCCCACCGATTACGTCACCTTCACGGTGGTGGGCGGCGCCATGCTGTTCTTTTCGTTCCGGCCGGACCCGGCTTCGCTCACTCCCCGGGAACCATCGGAACAAAGCGCACCGGCAGATCCTCCTCCTGGCTGAATGCCGTCCCCGATTTGCGCAACACCACCAGCCGCTGAAAACCGGATTCCCCGAGAGGCAAAATCATCCGCCCCCCGTCCTTCAACTGATCGACAAGGACCCTGGGCAGTTGTTCGGGGGCGCAGGTGACGATGATGGCGTCGTAGGGGGCATGCTCGGGCCACCCCTGGTAGCCGTCGCCCGTCAGCACATTCACCCGAAACCCCTCGGCCGCCAGCACCGCCCGGGCGTGATCGGCCAGGGCAGGAATGATCTCGACGCTGTAGACATCCGCCCCCAGATCGGCCAGGACAGCGGCCTGGTAGCCGGACCCGGTGCCGATCTCGAGGATCTTCTCGCCCGGCTGGGGGTTGATCCGCCCGGTCATGTAGGCCACGATGTAGGGCTGGGAAATGGTCTGCCCGCGGCCGATCGGGCAGGGGTGATCGCCGTAGGGGTCGGCCGACCAGCGATAGGACTCGGGGATGAACCGGTGCCGCCTGACCTTTCCCATGGTGGTCAGGATGCGCTGGTCGGTGATCCCGTAGGCCATCAGCACCCGTACCATTTCGGCCCGCTGGTCGGTCATGTCATCGGTTCCTCCCTTGTCGTCGCGCGCCGCCGCGTGCCCCAGCCGGAACCACGTCAGGGCGGCCGTCAGGCAGGCGAGCACCAGCAGGGTAAGCAGAAACGGCCGCATTCTCTTCGCGTTCCTCTCTCTCCCGTAAATGTACCGTAAAGGCCCGGGCGGGGCAAGACCAAACCGGGGCGGAGAGGCGAAGCGGAAGGGGAATGTGGTATAGTAGGGCACCATACGTTACAAGGAGGCCGGCCATGGTTCTGGGGTTTCGCGTTTTGGGAAAGGCACCGGTCATGGGAATGATGCTCCTGCTGGCCATTCCCTGGCTGGCCGGCGCCCTCCCGGCGGCCTGGGCACAGGTTTCCGGCGACGCCTCGCAGGTCACCCTGGACGTCCGCGACGCCGATCTCCGCCAGGTGTTCCAGCTCCTGGCCAACAAAGCGGGCATCAATGTCCTCGTCTCGCCCAAGGTGAAGGGCACCCTTACCTGCCGCGTCGTCGACATGGACCCGCGGGAGCTGATCCTCTTCATCGCCCGGACCAACGGCCTGGTGATCGAGGACCACGGGCGCATCCTGCTGATCCTCACCGACATCCCCGGTCTCTACAGCGCCGACCCGCGCAGCAATCCCGATGCGCGTTTCATCGATGTGGCCAAT
>CAZKPI010000318.1:3205-5973 GCA_964554555.1 uncultured bacterium | reverse complement strand
ACCGGTGCTGGATCCATCCCCCCACCGGCCTCCCGGCGGCCCCGACGGCCCCGACAGGGCCTGCCTGAGCCACGTGGGCATCCCCCCCCGGCCCCTGGTTTCCGGCCCGCCCGGCCGCGCCCTGTGATCGCCGGGCTGGTGGGGGCGGGACTGCCGGTCCTGGCGGTCCTTGGCCTGGGGACCCTTCTCGCCGTGGCGGCCGCCCGCCAGTACGGTTTCTGGGGCAACCCGGTGTCCGCCTTCCTCGGTTCCTGGCTCCCGATGGGAGCCGTCCTGGCCACCGGCTGGCTGGACCACGGGTTGCGCCCGGTCTTTCTCTGGGTGGTGGCCTGCTCGACCGCGGCCTTCCTGGCCGGTTGCCTGGCGAGCGCCTTTCCCCGGCCGGCGGGGGTCCGGCCGGAGGAGGTCCCGCCAGTTGCTCTCGACCACCGCCGGTTCCGGCTGTTGTTGTGGGGGACCGGGCTGGCGGCCTTGGCAGGGTTTCTGGGGTTCGTGGCGGCGGTCAGACTGCAGGTCGGCTGGGGCGGGTTGTTCCACCGACAGCTGGCTCTGCGGGCGGCCATGGGGCAGGGCCTGTTCGCCGACCCGACCAAGCTTCTGCAGTATGCGACCATCCTGTTTCCCGTGCTCGTGGTCATCGGGCACGAGGCGGGAGTGCCCCTGGGGGCGGGCCGGTGGGCCGGGGCAGTCCTGGCCGCCGCCAGCAACCTGTTCAGCACCGGCCGGACCAAGGTCGTCTGGGTACTGATGTGGCTGGGATTCTGCCTCATCCTGTCGCGGGAGGGACGGGAACGGGGCCGGCTGTGGCTGGTCGCTCTGCTGATGCTGTTTTCCTCATTGGCGGTCTTCGGCGGCATGGAAGCCTGGCAGGGGAAAAAGACCCCGGACAAGGCTCTGGCCCAGTTTGCGGCTGACGTCCCAGAAGCCCTGCAATGGCTGGGCAGTGAGTTCTACTACCTCGGCACCAACCTTCCCTACCTGCAGGAGATCGTGGCGGAACCGGCTTCCGGTCCCCTGCCCTTCAGCAACCTCCTGCTTCCCTATGTCAAGACGCTGGGGTATGCCTTCCCGGGCCTGCCCGTCCCGGAAGAGATCCTCGAAGTCCGCCAACTGCCCTTCCCCGCCAATACCGGAACCTGGCTGGTGCAGTTCGCCCTCGACGCGGGGGTGACGGGGGTGCTGGTGTTTCCCTTTCTGATCGGCCTGCTGGCCGGCTGGCTGGTGACCAACCCCGCCTGGGGGGATACCGATCCCTTCCGGCTCTACTTCGGCGGGCTGATGCTCTTCCTCATCTGGATCGGGTTCATCGGGAACAAGTTCCTGTCGACCCCGACCTGGCTGTTCACGGGCTTCGGCCTGCTCGCCCTGCCCTGGGTCAGGAGGCACCCGGCGGTGCCGGCGGGGGAGAGGGCGGGCCGGCCGCCCGTCGCGGCCAGCCCAGCCAGGGGAAAACCGCCAGGGCCATGACCGTCTGGCCCGCATCGAGGGCCAGATGGTTGACCGCCAGGCCGGCCGGCCCCAGGCTGGCGATCAGAAGCCAGGCCCCCAGGGGGCGGGCCAGACCAGTGGCCAGCGCCAGCGCGGCCAGCCGTACCTCCTGCCGGCGGCTGTAGCAGAGAGGGGCGACCAGCGCGGCGGGGACGGCCGCCGGAATGGCCAGGAAGAACGGCCACCAGAAAGGGGAGCCAGGCCCGGTCGCCGGCTGTCCGACGGTCAGGGCGGCGAAGACGCCCATCCCGAGGGCGGCCAGGATGCCGCCGGTGACCAGATGGTGCCGCACCCCCTGGCGGAGAGCGGCGGGCCGGTTCTCCTCGTGGGCGGCATTGAGAGCCGGAAAGATGGCCTGCCCGCTGAGATAGACAGGGGCGATCGCCAGCCGGTACAGGGCATCGGCGGTGCCGAACCGGCCGAGGGCTTCGGGGTCGAGGAAGCGGTCCCCCATGAACGCATCACTGCGCACGTAGACCGCGGCGGCCACCCCGGCGACGGCGAAAGGGGCCAGGCGGCGCCAGGCGAGGCGCAGGCGTTCCGGCCAGGCGCCGGCCGGAGGCGGGGGAAGGTCATCACCCGGCGAACCCGCACCCCAGGCGGCCATGGCCACCAGTTCCGCGGCATTTCCCGCAATCATGGCCGCCAGGCAGGCGACCGGGGTCATCCCGAGTGCCCCCACCGCGGCGCCCAGGCCGGCCAGCAACCCGCCGGCGTGGCAAAACGCGGCGCGGACCAGCAGAGTGAACCGCTGGAAGGCATACAACCGGCCCTGACGGGCGGTGAGGGCGGTCCGACAGCAGACGAAGACAGCGATCAACAGGACCTCGCTCAGGGACATCTGCGGCCCGAGACCGGCCGCCGCCGCCATCCCCAGGGCGGCGACGCCGGCCGCCGCCACCCCCTGCCGCAAGGTCAGCACGTCGGCCAGCTCAGGGACAGCACGCCCCGGCCGCGAACCCCACAGCAGAGGAAAGGCGTTCCCCGCCCCGAGGTCGGCCAGCAGAACCAGGAACATGGCGGCCGAAGCCAGGAGGAAGAACCGCCCGGCGGGGACCGCCCCCGCCACGTGCCAGATGGCGGCCTGCAGGAGATACGGTCCGGCCGCCCCGAGCGCCCGGGCCAGGCCGTAGGGCAGGATTCGGGTGCGGGCGTGGTCGCCGACGGTCGCGGGAATGGCCGGCGCCGGAACGGCCGCCGGGTCGCCCGGGCGGGAGGCCCCGGCGGGAAGAAGAGACTGGCCCCGGTCCGGGCCCGGTTCGGTCGTGGTCATACCGGCT
>CAZKPI010000318.1:0-3174 GCA_964554555.1 uncultured bacterium | reverse complement strand
TCAGCTCCTGGTCTGCTTTTCCACGGTTCCGTGCGATGGCCGGCGACCGCCGCCTCGCGGGTGGTCCACCGCCAGAAGGCAGGAGGCTGGTCATCAGAACGCCCTGCCGGCGGCCGCGGTATGCTCCAGGGCCCATCGATACAGGTCCTTTCGGGACCAGTCGATCCCCCGGTAGGGGATCGTCGTGCGGGCCATCGCGGCCGGGTCGGCGAGATCGACGCCGTCACTGCGCAGGCGGAATGGCACCCGGCGTTCAGCAGGGTGGGAGCGAGGTCCAGGAACCCGGCGGCCAGTTCCGTTTCGGTGCGGGGAACGGCCCCGGGCACCAGCAAGACGAGCGGCACGAAGTCGAGCTGTCGCTGGTCGCGCAGGAACCTTCGCGTCCGGAAGACAGGGGTGTCGATCGGAATGGAATGATCCCCGAAGATGGCGATGACCGTCGAGCGACGATCGAGGCCGGCGACAAACGCCCCGAGGGCGGCGTCGGCGTAGGCCATGGCCCGGAAGTAGTTCCGCACCAGCGGGGGCTCGACATTGGCGAACAGGTCGGCGGGGGGAGCGTGCCGGTAGGTCGGCGGATAGCGGTTGGGGAAATCGAAGGGGGTGTGACTGCTCATGGTGATGACGTGGAAGAAACGGGGCCTGGGGCTTGTCTGCCAGGTCCGGCTGGCGAAATCGAACACCAGTTCGTCGGCCGCCCCCCAGCAGTCGGGTTCCCCCCACAGGCCCATATCGAAGACATCCCAGAACCGGCGGAACCCCATCCGGGAAAAGGCCAGGCGGCGGTTGAAAAACTCCCCCTCGTTGCCGTGGAAGACCTGGGTGTCATACCCCTGCCGCGCGAGGATGGCCGGCATGGCGTTCGCGTAAAACTCGCGATCGGATTTGAAGGCGGGGAAGTCCATGAAGGGCTGGACCGAGTTGAGGACGGTCAGCTCGCAATCGGAGGTGGCACCGCCGAGGTGGTAGGCCAGGGTGACGGGGAAAAACTGCCCCTCGCTGGCCAGGGCGGTGAGGTTGGGCATGACCAGCCGGCCCTGGCAGGAAAGCCCGATCAGGCCGCTGTCCAGCGACTCGACCTGGATCAGCATGAGATCGCGGGGCTCCCCCCGCGCGGTTCCGGTGTGGATGTTCCGGGAGTATTCCAGGCGGGGAAAGGGTTCCCCCCACACCAGGTCGCCGAGCATGAAACCCAACAAGCCGCACCAGCGCACCGCCTGCAGGTTGGAGGCGGAGGGGGCCTGGAACCAGATCCGGGGCGACCCGCGCCAGGCCAGATGCCCCAGGGTGCCCGCGAGCAGGCAGGCGAGACCGGCCATCCCGAGCCTGGCGGGGAGCCTGCCCTGTGCCGGCCAGGCGGCCGGCCTGGCCCGCCGCGCCAGCAGAAGGGCCAGCAGGAGGGGAAGATCGGCCACGGCGATGAGAGCCCCGGCATTCAGGGAAATCGCGTCCGGGAAACGCAGGAGTTCCAGGCCCTCGTCGAACAGGGCCCAGACCGCCGGCAGGGAAAGGGGGAGGCGGAAATACCCGAAATACAGGGCATGGATCCCGAAGAATCCTGCCTGGAGAGCGGCCAGCACCACGAGCCACCGGGACCGGAGCCTGACCAGGAGGGGGAACAGGGCAAGCAGACAGCCCAGCGACATCAAGCCTCGGAACAGGAGCGCATCGGCCGGCGTCCCCCAATGGTCGAACCAGGCGATCAGGGCCACCGACTTCGCCGCGTTGGCCAATAGAACGGCGGCGAGCACACCCGGGAGGAATCCCGGCCAGCCTGCCGGCGGGTGGGGGCTTCCCGCCGTCTCCGTCCGGTCGTTCAGCATGACCACGCGGCCGACCGCGGCCCTTCCTGACCGGACTCCCGCCCGGAGCGCCACCCGTCGGCAATGGCAGACCTGACCCGGGCCGCCCGGCCGGCCCAGTCCGTCTCCAGCCAGGAGGCGAGAACCAGGATGGCCCACAGGGCATAGTTCCAATCCCGGCGGCCGGCCTGATGCTCACGCCAGATCCGGCTCCGGGCCGCTGGTGACAGGCCGATCCCAGGAAGCCGGCGCAGAGCTGGAGAGTGCCATCGCTCCGCCGCCCAGGCTTTCAGTTCCCCTCGCAGGAGACCGGCCAACGGCAGGGTCAGGCCGGTTTTGGGACGGTTCCAGAAAGGCTCTGGCAGAAGGGTCTTCAGCAGTTCCCGCAATACCCACTTCCCCTCCCCCCCGCGGACCAGAAAAGAGGCCGGCAGGCGGCAGGCCCATTCCGCCAGCTCGTGGTCAAGGTAGGGAAGCCGGGTTTCCAGGGCCGCCCGCATCGCCGCCCGGTCCACTTTGACCAGGATGTCTTCGGGAAGATAGCTCTCCCGGTCCCAGCGCAGGCACTGCGCCAGGAAGCCGGCCTCCGGTGCCGCATCCCCGGGAGCGGCCCGCCCAGGCCGATGCCCCGCGGTCGCCGGCCTCCCCCAAAAACGGGAATCCCCCGCCCCGGGGGGGGGGCGGCCCGCAGAACTCCCCGGCAGGCTCATTCCCGCCAGATGCCGGTACAAACCCCCGCGGGAATCGGCCTGGAAGGCCTCGGCCACCCCCGGAACCTACACCCCCACCCAGCGCCACCCGCCGCCGATCCCCAGCCAGGAGGCGAGCCGCGACAGCGGCTCCCAGGCCCCGACCGACGGCATCAGCAGACACCGCCGCAGGAGGGCCCGGGCCCCCCGCGGCCACCGGCCGATCAGCGCGGCGGCGGCCGGCCCCTGCAGATGCCGGGTGTATCCGCCAAACAGCTCGTCGGCCCCGTCGCCCGACAGGCAGACCGTGACCTCCTGCCGGGCCAGGGCGGCCAGGACCATCTGCGGGATCTGGCTCGAGTCGGCGAAGGGTTCATCGAAGGTTTCGGGAAGGGCGGCCACCGTCTCGGCCAGTTCGCCCGGGCCAAGCACCACCGCACGGTGGGTGGTCCCAAGGTGCCGGGCGACAGCGGCGGCCTGTCCGCTTTCGTCGAAGGCGGGGTCGGCGAACCCGATGGCGAAGGTGCGGAACCCGGGGCCGGCGTGGCGGACAGCCAGGGCGGTCACCAGCGACGAGTCGATACCCCCCGACAGGAAGGCCCCCACCGGAACCCGCGCCGCCAGCCGCATCCGCACCGACCGTTCCAGCAGATCCCTGGTCCGTTCCAGGACTTCACCGTCGG
>CAZKPI010000317.1:0-5978 GCA_964554555.1 uncultured bacterium | reverse complement strand
CCTGGGCCGCCCCGGCGTGGGGTCCGGAGCGGCTGGCGGCCTTCCGCGAGGAGCGGTGCCGGCACGGGTCGCCGCCCGTGGTCGCCCACACCCGCTACCTGCTGAACCTGGCGTCGGCGAACGACCTGGTGCGCGCCCGCTCCATCGCCGCCCTGCGGCTCGAATACCAGGCCGCCGCCCTGGTCGGCGCCGACTTCCTGGTTCTGCACATGGGCAGTCACGCCGACCACGATCGCGGGCTCGAACGGATGGCGGGCGGGTTGCGGGAATCCCTCGCCGGGGTGGCCGGGCCGCATCCCCTGCTTTTGCTGGAGAACACCGCAGGGGAGACCAACGATCTGGGCGCCCGCCCGGCCGATCTCGCCGCGGTCCGGCAGGCCCTGCCCTTCCCGACCGGGGTCTGCTGGGACACCTGCCACGCCTTCGCCGCGGGCTTCGATCTCGCCGCGCCCGACGGGCGTGACCGCCTGATCGGGGAACTGGCCCGCGCCTTCGGGGCCGACGGGGTGGCGGTCGTGCACCTCAACGATTCGCTCTTTCCGTGCGGGTCGCACCGGGACCGCCATGCCCACCTCGACGGGGGCCGGATCGGGGCGGCGAACCTCGCGGCCTTCCTGTTGTCGCCGCTGTTGCGCGGCGTGCCGGTCATCCTGGAAACGCCGCAGGCGGGAGCGGACGACCCGGCCGACGACCGGGCCAACCTCTCCCGCCTGCGCCGCGCCTTCGCGCGGTGGGGCCGGCAACCGGGCCGCTAGGCCTTGCCCTTTCCCTGCCCCTTCCCGGCCTTGCCGCTGACGATCTCCATCGTGTCCTGGGCGATGACCAGTTCCTCGTTGGTCGGGACGACCAGCGTGCGCACACGGGCGTTGGGGGTCGAGATGTCGCCCTCGGCGCCGCGCCAGGTCACCTCGTTCTTCTGCAGATCGATCTCGATGCCCAGAAATTCCATGTCCTTGCACACGAGGCCGCGCACAATGGGGCTGTTCTCGCCGACGCCGGCCGTGAAGACGAGGGCGTCACAGCCATTCAGGGCGGCGATGTAGGCCCCGATGTACTTGCGGATGCGATAGGCATAGACCTCGAGGGCGAGGTTGGCGCGCTCACTGCGCTTGGGCCAGCCCTCCTCGAGATCGCGCAGATCGTTCGACTCCTGGCTGATGCCCAGCACTCCGCTGTGCTTGTTCAGCAGGTTGTCGACCTCCTGCACGCTCAACTCGTATTTCTTCATGATGTACAGGCTGACCGCGGGGTCGATGTCGCCGCAGCGGGTGCCCATCACCAGGCCTTCCAGAGGGGTGTGGCCCATCGACGTGTCGATCGACATGCCCTGGTCGATGGCGGCGATCGAACAGCCGTTGCCCAGGTGGACGGTGATGATCTTCATCTTCTCGTAGGGCTTCTTCAGCAGTTCGGCCGCCCGGCGCGAGACGAAGCGGTGGCTGGTCCCGTGAAAGCCGTAGCGCCGGATGCCGTCCTTCTCATAGAAGCGGTAGGGAAGGCCATACAGGAAGGCCTTGGGCTTCATGGTCTGATGGAAGGCCGTGTCGAACACGGCCACCTGCCTGATCTTCGGCATGATCTCGGTGACCGCCTCCACGCCCTTCAGGTTGGGCGGGTTGTGCAGGGGGGCGAACACGATGCAGTCACGGATCGCCTGCAGGACGTTCTCGTCGATCAGCACGCTGGCGGCAAACTTCTCGCCGCCGTGGACGATGCGGTGGCCCACCGCCTCGATCTGGTCGAGGCTCTTGAGCACGCCGGTTTTCTCGCCGGTCAGCAGGTCGAGCACTTTCCGGATGCCGTCCTTGTGGTCGAGAATCTCGGTCTGGATGACCGTCTTGTCGGACTGGCCGGCCTTCTTGTGGTCGATCTTCGAACCGGACATGCCGACCCGGTGGACGAGGCCCTTGGCCAGCACGCTCTGGTCGCGCATGTCGAAGAGCTGATACTTGATGGAGGAAGAACCGCAGTTGAGAACCAGGATGTTCATGGCCGCCTCCTTACGCGGAAAAACCGCTGGTGGTCAGATCGGTGGGCTTCAGGCCCGAGCCTTCGGTCTTCAGGCCGTCGGAACCGTAGCGGTAGAACCCGCGGCCCGACTTGAGGCCTTTCCAGCCGGCCCGGACCATCTTGCGCAGGAGCCGGGCGGGGCGGAAGGCCAAATCGCCGGTCTCGCGCAGGAGGTTCTCCATCCACAGCAGGAGGGTCTCGAGGCCGATCCGGTCGGCGAGGGCCAGGGGGCCGCTGTTGAGGCCGAACCCCAGCTTCATTGCCTGGTCGATGTCGTCGCAGGAGGCCAGGCCTTCCTCGAGCACCTTCACGGCCTGGTTGATCATCGGCAGGACCACCCGGGTGGTGATGAACCCGGGGGTTTCGAACACCGTGATCGGGGTCTTCTCGAGCGACCGGGCGAACCAGCGGGCCGCCTCGAAGGCCGCCTTGCCGGTCAGCGGGTTCCAGCCGATCTCCACCATCGGCACCTTGCGGGCCGGGTTGAGGAAGTGCATGCCGACCACCCGTTCGGGGTGCCTGAGCCCGTATGAGAGATCGCTGGCGGCGATGGTGGCGCTGTCGGAGACAAACACGGTTTCGGGGGGGCAGATGCCCTCCAGGCGGGCCAGCAGGGCTTTCTTGGCCGCCAGGTTCTCGTGGATGGTCTCGATGACCAGGCCCGCCTTCGCCGCGTCCTCGACCCGGGTCGATGTGGTGATGCGGCTGGCGATGGCCTTCTTCTCGCTCTCGGTCAATCCCCAACGGGCGATTTCGGCATCCATCGCCAGATTGATCTTCTGCAGGCCCTCTTTCAGGTGCTCCTCGGTCTCATCGATCAGCAGGACCTCGAACCCTGCACTGGCGACGGCCTGGGCCAGACCCTGGCCCATGACGCCGGCCCCGAAAATGGCGACCTTCTTGATGTTCATCTGCAATCTCCCTGCCTGCTGGCTTGTGTCTGCGGGGTACCGGAAACCCGGATGGATAAAGGGGCAAGATACCAGCGCGGGTGCCGCCTGTCAAGAAATCCACGGCGGCGGCGGCCGTTCCGCCCGGCGATTGGGCGAGAGGATCGTGGCTTGATGGGGGAGTGATCTTGAGCTCATCGGCCGATCAGATGAATGGTTCCGGGACGCCGGCGCATGAAGCGAAAAGGGGAATGCCGCGGCCAGGGGGTACGATCCGGGGAGCCGGCATTCACCCGCCCGGACATTGACATCTTTTGCCGGCCCGGCTAGGGTGGGGCGAATCAAGCGGCGGAGGTGGTCGGTCATGGCGGTCTTGTGGCGGATCGAAGGGAAGGGGAGTGCGGCGGTCGGCCTGATGCTGAGTCTGTTCCTTCTGCTGACGGCGGGAGGCAACTGTTCTGGCCAGGAGAGAAAACCAGCCTCCGATGCTGATCCCTGGGCAAAAGTCAGGGCCATTTTGGAGGAAACCCTCGGCGCCATCACCCCGGAGGCGCAGGGGGTGTTCCTCCGCTTCGAGGTCCTGGTGGGACAGGACTCCCTGGGGAGCGGCACCGTTGCCTTCCGCCGCCAGGGCCTGTCATGGCTCGACCTGACGGCCCGCAGTGGTTTCTGCCGGTTCCTGCATGCCGCCACCGGCAGTGCCTGCCTCCTGCAGACCACGGCGGGCCGGACCGCCTTCACCTCGGAAACCGGCGGCAGTGTTCCCTTCCCCGTCCTGCGCATCGATCCCGACCCCGAACGGGGGTATCAGCTGAATCTGGCGATGAACATGAGCATCCAGTCGGCGACGCATCCCATGGACCTGGGTGTGGCGTCGGGGGCGCCGGCCTACCTCCTGGGCCGGATCCAGACCAAATTCCCCGATTTGCGGGAGGAGGGAGGGCGGCTGGTCTTTCGCGGCGAGGCCACGCCGGCCACCGCCACCCCCGATCTGGTCATCGAACCCGCGGCTTCGGGGGTGCGCCTGGTCGAGGCCCGGTTTCCCTACGAGGCTGGGCGCGACGTGCGGTTGCGCCTGCAGGATTTCACGGTGAACGGGGAAGTGCCCGCTCCGCCGGATGGCTGGATGCCCCCCATCGATCCGGCCGCCGCCCATGGGTCGGCTGTGACCGGCCTGCCGGCGTTCATCCAGGGCTTCTACGCCCTGCTCCGGGAGCTGATCCCCGCCTCCTGACCCTGCTCCCCGGCCAGGGCCGGATGGTCGTTCTCCATCCGCCCGCGGGCGGGTGCTGACGGGGAGCGCCTTTGGGCCTGGTTCATTCCCTCCCCCCCCTTGAGCAGTCGCGGGTGGCGGCCGCGAACCGAACCGGGCCGGGCGACGCGGAGGCCGGGCCCCAAGACAGCATCCCCCTCCCCGGTCGGGGAGGGGGATGCTGTCTTGGGGCGCCGAGGGGACGGTCAGTTCCCGTGAAGGGCGCGGAACCGGGCCTTCACTTCCTGGACGGCGCGGACCTGTTTGGGGGTCACCACGAGCTTGTTCAGGTCGCGAAGCACGTTGGTGCCGCAATGGATCTCACCCATCGAATTGTGGTAGGGGGCGTCGTCGATGAAGTGCACGATGTTGCCCTGGGCGCGGAAGCGGGCCTCGATGATCTTGTCGAACGGCGGGAAGTGGGCCGCTGGCACCAGCAGGTGGTTGCGGACGACCGTCATGTTGACCACGCCAGGAAGCATCGCGCAACAGCCGGAAGGGCGGGGGCCGTTGCGGCCCTCGAAGACGCAGGGCCAGGCGACCTCGGCAAAGTCGCGGTCGGGGTCGTTGTTCAGCTTCCGGATGAATTCCTTCAGCTGGCCGACGTTCTGCTCGATGATGTCGGCGATCTTGTAGTTCATGTCGATGAAATCGCCCTCGGCGGTGCCGCGTCCGGCCTGGGGATCGGTCAACTGGGCGTTGAGGGTCTTCTTGACGCGGAGCAGGAAATCGCGGTCGTAGCTGTCGAGGCCGGCGAATTCACTGTCGGGGGCTTTCGAGATCAGGTCGAGGGCCAACTGCGGGTCGGCCCGCACGATGCTGTAGCCGCCGGGGGCCTGCGCGGTCGGGATGAACATCAGATACTCGTCGATGTGACCCACGGTCAGCCACCTGGTGTCGGGCGTGAAGAGACGGCCCGCGTATCCCCACTTCTCGAGGTACGCTTTGCAGGGGCCGGTGATGGTGTTGCCGGCGACGAGCACGTCGTCGAAGGGAGTCACTTCGAGGTTGCCGCCGTAGTCCCCGTGCGCCTGCGCGCTGGCGGGGTTCTGGAAATACACCAGGTTCCAGAGTTTGGCGAGCGCCGGGGGAAGCCCGCCCAGGCCGCGCCCCCGCATCGAATCGAACACCGCGTGCACGTAGGTGTTGGTGCCGGTCTTCCGGGCCGAGCAGAGTTCCATGCAATCCTGAATCCATTGGTCGGAACTCTTGAAGGTGGGGTTCACCTCGACGTATTTTTCCGCGTCGGCGGCGGGGATGCCCAACTGGGAAACGGGATCTCCGCCGGATGAGATGATATGGAGCTTGATCCGCTCGGCGGCCGACAGGCCCTCGGTTTCGTTGATGTTCTTGATGGCGTTGAAGAGGTCCTTCACGAACCGGCCGGTAGAGTAGGAATGGACCACCAGCACCTTCAGCGGGGCCTGGTTGTAACTGACGAATTTGATCCGATCGACCCCCTCCGGGCCCTCGGCCGCCCAACCGGGCAGGGAACAAGCCAACAGGCCGGACACCAGCACGACCGCCAGAACAAGTCTTCCTTTCATAACCGCTCCTTATTCGCTTCTGAATACTCTTAGAACGGGGTACGTTTCCAATTGTATCACACGGACTCCGGAGTGGCCAGGAAGAAGACAGGGGGGGAAGGGGGAGATCTCCCCGCGGGGCCAAACCCTCTCCGGGGCAGGGTCTACAGGAAATCCTTCAGGCTGGCCACAAACTCGTGCTCTTTCAGTGCGTCAAGGGCCTGGGCCAGCAGTTGTCGGGTCCGTTCCCGGCTGATGCCCATCCGGCGGCCGATTTCGGCCAGGCTCAACTGCTCCTCG
>CAZKPI010000316.1:4175-5980 GCA_964554555.1 uncultured bacterium | reverse complement strand
CCCCGCCAGCCCTGGCCTTCCGCCTGGAAAGCGCCCCCCCGTCGCCCTTCGAACTGCCCGCCCCCGGGATCGCCTCCTGGCCGTTCCCCCTCACCACCCTGGCGCCGGGCCGCCGGGGCGGCCCCGGCCGGTTTCTTCTGATCACCAACGGCCAGCGGTGGACCGGGCGGCCGATCCGCCGCCTGGACGTCATCCTCGAGGAGAAGGAATTCTGGAACCGGCTGATCGACAGCCTCTCCCAGCAACCGCCCTCGGTGACGGCCCTGTGCCAGGAAACCAGGGCCAGGTGCGAACGATTCCCCCTGCTGGACCCCGATGAACAGGAGGCCGAAATCCCTGTCCTGGAAGCCATCCTCGGCGATCTCGCCCACTTCCTGGTCGAACGGATCCGAACCCGCCGCCCCCTCACCCCCGGGCTCAGGGCCAGCCTCGAGGAGGTCTTCTTCCGGTTGTCGGACATCATCGCGGTCGATCCCACCGTGAAGATCCACGTCCGCTCCGCCCCGGTCTCTGCCCCCCAGGAGCCCGGGGAACCGTCGGACGGTGGCCTGGCGGTCCCCCTGCTGGAGGCGGAGGGGGAAGTCCTCCACCATTCTCTGCCGGCCGCCTCTCTCGGGGAGTGCTTCCAGCCGGGAGGCGAACTGATCCTTTCGGGCCCCCGCGGAACAGCCGCCTTCCAGATCCAGCCGGAAACCTTCACCCTCACCCGGGGAACCTCGTTCCGCCAGGATTTGGAAATCGAGCGGATCGACCTCCGGCGGCGCCATCCCCTGATCCTGCGGGTCCAGTTCTGAACCTGCTCCGCCGCGTTCCCGGAGCAGTTTCGGCCATTGGCAGTCCAGGCGAAGTATGGTAGAATCCGCGCATGAAAACCGCCTCTGAACGCCTTCTTCCCTTCGACGAAGCCCGCCAGGCCATCATGGCCACCGCCGGCGGGTGTCTCCTTCCCGCGGAAGGGGCCACCCTGGCCGATCTCCCCGGCCGCGTGCTCGCCGAGGACCTGACCGCGCCAGGCGACGTGCCGGCCGCCGACAACTCGGCCATGGACGGCTACGCCGTCCGGCAGGCCGAGATCGCCGGCGCCGCCGCCGCCCCCGTCACCCTCCCCGTGGCCGGGTTTTCCGACGCCGGCCACCCCCTCGAGTCACTGCCGCCCGGGCACGCCGCCTACATCGCCACGGGCGGCCTTCTGCCCGCCGGGGCCGACACCATCGTCAAGATCGAGGACGTCGAGGTCGCCGCCGACCACCGCCAGGTGACCTTCCGCTCGGCTCCCCCTCGGGGGTGCTACGTGCGGCACCGCGGCCGCGACATGCAGGAAGGCGCCACGGTCCTGCGGAAGGGCGACCTGCTGGGCCCCTTCGAGATCGGCCTGGTGGCGTCCCTTGGCCGCATGGGGGTCCGGGTCCGCCAGCGGCCCCGGGTGGCCATCCTGACCTCCGGCGATGAGCTGGTCATGCCCTTCGACACCCCATCCCCCTGGCAGGTCCGGAACGCCAACACGGCCGTCCTGGCCGCCTCCATCCGGGAGCTGGGCGGGGAACCCCTCGACCTTGGCATCGTCCGCGACGACCCCGGCCAGGCCGCCGCCGCCCTCGAACTGGCCGCCGACCTCGCCGACCTGGTCGTCACCTCGGGCGGGGTCTCTCTCGGCCGCCGCGATCCGTTCGTCACCGCGTTCCAGGCCCTGCAGGTCCGGCCCGTCGTGCATGGGGCGGCCATCAAACCGGGCAAGCCGTTGTTCTTCGGGCTCCTCGCCGGCCGGCCGGTGTTCGGCCTGCCGGGCAACCAGGCCTCGACCGCCG
>CAZKPI010000316.1:0-4119 GCA_964554555.1 uncultured bacterium | reverse complement strand
CTGCCCCTGACCCGCGCCATCGACAACCCGACCGGCCGCGACCACTTCCTGCGCGGCACCATCGTCGCGGGGGATCCCGCCGCCGCCGGCGTTTCCCGCGCCGACCCGCTGGAGCGGCAGGATTCCCACCTCCTGACCTCCCTGGCGGGGTCCACCATCCTGATCCGGCACCCTGCCGGCCGGCCCCGCCTCGAGGCCGGAGAACCGGTCACCTGCCTGGCCCTGCGCTGAGCGGAGTCTTCCCCATGACGAGCCATCCCCTCCACCAGATCTCCCGCTGTCCCGTCACCCTGGCCATGGACATCGGGACCGGCACCAAGGACGTCCTCCACTTCTCCCCCGACAACACCATCGAGAACAACATCAAGCTGGTGGTGCCGACCCCCGCCCTCCTGATGGCCAACGCGCTCGAGGCCTGCACGGGCGACCTGTCCATCGCGGGCTACACCATGGGCGGCGGCTACCTGGCCAAGGTGCTCAAGAAGCACGTCCAGAAGGGACACCGGGTCGTCATGGAGACCCTTCCCGCCTTCACTGTCCGCAACAACCTCGAGGAAGTCAGGGCCGCCGGGATCGAAGTGGTGGAGCGGGTCGAACACCCCTCCCACCATTTCGACGAGATCGAGCTTCCTCTCTACTTCGACCTTCTGGAGCGGTTTGGCGAGGATCCCTCCCGCATCCGGGTGATCGGCCTGTCGGTGCAGGACCACGGCTACAACACCAGCGACGAGTCCTCCCGGCACAACCGGTTCCGCTACTTCCTCGACCACCTGTCCGGGAACCAGCTTCCCCGCTCGCTGGTCTTCACCGCCGACAATCTGCCGGAGGTGTTCGGCCGTTTGAAGTCGGGAGCCCTCTGCGTGTCGCGGTTCAACCCCGCCCTGCGGGTGGTGCTGATCGACACCTCCTTCTCGGCCATCCTCGGCTGTGCCCTCGACCCGCGGGTCGCGGCCATCCGCGGCCCGGTCCTCTACATCAATTTCGGGAACGGCCACGTCATGGCCTGCATCCTCGACCAGGGGCGCATTCGCGGATTCTTCGAGCACCACACCCGCATCCTGAAGAACAAACCCGAGATCATGAAAGGCTACATGACCCGGCTGGCAGAAGGAACCCTGCCTTCCGAGGAAGTCTTCCACGATGACGGCAACGGCTGTGTCACCTTCGATCCCCTGCCCTTCTCGCGGATCGCCGGCTGTGTGGTCACCGGGCCCCAGCGGCACCTCATGACGAAAACCGGCCTGGCCGACTACCTGGAGGCGGCCCCCGGCGGCGACATGATGATGACCGGCCCCCTCGGCATCCTGCGCGGCATGTCGCTTCTCCACATGGAGAAGCCCGCTTGACACACCATCCGGCCGCCTCCGCCGCGCCCCCCTCGATCCCGGCCCCGGCCCTGGCGGGGCTGGCCCTGGCGCTGGCCTGCCTGCTCACCCCCCTTGCCGCCCCGCTCAGGGCCTGCGACGACACCCTCATGACCCTCCTGACCTCCTCCGACCCCAAGAGTGAGTTCAGCCGGGGCATCCGGCAGTTCAACCGGGATCTGACCAGCCTCGGCACCGCCCTCAAGGAACACCGGAACACCGAAGTGGAAGGGTTGCTCGGCAAGGTCATGGAATCCTGGATGCAGTTGTCCAACCGGTTTGCCGTCTCCCCCCCTGACGAGGCCCGCGGCGACCCGAACTGGGTCGCCAAGATGCAGGACACCGCCGCCCGCATCGGGTCGATCCGCAAGGCCATCCAGGCCGGCGAAACCTTCCAGGCCCATAACGAGGTCCTCGCGCTCAGCAACCATCTGGGCAGTTTCTTCGACTCGGTGAAGATGTCGGAGAGCTACCGGCTGTTTTTGCGGATGTCCGATCTGTTCTTCCAGCTCGAACAGCTGTCGCCCGCCGGCGATCCCCAGGCCCTGCGGCCGGTGGTCGCCTCGCTGACCGGTTTCCTGCGCGACCTGGAACCGCGCCTGGCCACCGAGACCCTGGCCCCGTTCCGGGCCTCCCTCGCCGCCCTCGACGCCCTCGACACCGCCCTGGCCTCGGGAACCCCTTCCCAGGCCGTCCGGGCAGGCATGATCCAGAACGCGAAAGACAACTACCTGTCCCTGCGCTCGCGGATTCTGATGATGGAGTGGTTCCCCGCCATCCAGACCCCGGGGGAATCCCGGTGAATCACCCCCCCGCATGAGCCCCTGGATCATCGTCGATTCCTGGCTGCAGCCCCTGAAGGGAACCTTGATCTGGCCCGGGCTGGCCGAGGTCGGCCGGTTCCTCGGCACCCACCTCATCTCGGGCATGGTCCCCGCGTTCTTCATTGCCGGTGCCATCAACATCTTTCTCGACAAACAGAGCATCACCCGCCTGATGGGGGCCAAGGCCAGCCCCTTCGTTTCCTACCCGGTCGCCGCCGTCACCGGCGGCATCCTGACCGTCTGCTCCTGCGGCGTCATCCCCATCTTTTCGAGCATCTTGAGCCAGGGCGCCGGCACCGGCCCCGCCTTTACCTTTTTGCTCGCTTCCCCTGCCGTCAACCTCATCTCGCTGACCTACACCTGGTCCCTCATCGGAACCGGATTCACCGTCGGGCGCGTCCTGCTGGTCATTCTCGCCGCGATCACCGTGGGAGCGGCCATGAAACACCTGTTCGGCGACCCGCCCCCGCCTGCCGCCGGCCCTGCTCCCGCCCTGGTCATGGCGGAAGAGGAGGAACGTCCCCTCGCCCCGACCGTCCTGCTGTTTGCCCTGCTGGTGCTGATCATGATCACCTCGACCGGAATGTTCGATGCGTATCTCCGGCCCGAGGGCTTCGCCGCCCATTCCCCCTATTTTTCCGGCGGCGACATCCGGGCGATCGACTTTTTGATGGCCAAGGGACTGCTGATCCTCACCCAGATCATCCTGCTGGCCGGAATCCTCTGGAAATGGTTTTCCCTTGCCGAGACCCGGTTGTGGCTCGCCAAGTCGGTCGACCTGTTCGTCACGATCTTCCCCAAGATGCTGGTCGGCCTGTTCGTTTCGGGGATCCTGGCGGCGGGCATCCAGTTGTCCGACCCCCGACTGATGGCCCTGTTCGACACCAACTCCCTCCCGGGCAACTTTTTGACTGCATTCATCGGCGCTTTGATGTATTTTGGAACCATCGTCGGGGTGAATATCGTGGCCACCCTGATGAGGTACGGCATGCACCCGGGGCCTGCCATGGCCCTCACCCTGGCCGGTCCGGCGGTCAGTCTGCCCAGCCTCCTGGCCATCCTCCCCGTCGTCGGCCGCGTCAAGGCATTGGCGTTTTTCGCGCTGGTCGTGATTGTCACCGCCCTTTGCGGGCTGTTGTTTGGAACCTTCTTCTGAGAAAGGAATGACCATGGGCACCACCACCAAGACCCTCGCCGACATCCAGGACATGATGAAAGACGGGAAATACGACGAAGCCCGGCCGCACCTGAAAACCTACCTCGAGAAGAACCCCGACGACCCGGTCGCCATCCGGCTGTTGGGCAACACCTACGCCTATACCGGCTTCCTGGGCAAGGCCAAAAAAATCTGGCGCGACGCCATCCGCCGGTTCCCCCAGAACATCGACCTGATCTACAACTTCGCCCTCGCCTTCTACCTCGAGGAGAACCTCCCCGTGGCCAAACGCTACTGGAAAAAGGCCCTGGCCCTGGCGCCCGAAGATGCCGAGATCCTGTTCAACCTCGGTCAGGTCGCCCTCAAGGAAGGCAAGCTCCGCAAGGCCATCAAGCTCTGGAAGGAAGCCCATCACCGGGACGAAGACAACGTCGAGACGATGCACAACATCGGCCTCGCCTTCGCCACCCTCGGTATGTACGGAAAGGCCGCCCTCTGGTACCGCAAGGCCCTCCACGAAGATCCCGACTACGCCCTGGCCCATTTCAACCTGGCCAACGCCCTGTTCGAACTGGGCCACTTTGACGAGGCCCTCCGCCACGCCGACAAGGCCGCCCAGCTCGACCCGGCCACCCATCTCGAAAGCGTCGATGCCCTCAACCGCCGGATCCTCGCCATCAAACACGAAAAGCCCCTCCGCCCCCCCATCGAGCAGGAACCCGTGGAGCCCCGGGAAGAGACCCCCCCCCGCCACCGCGGACCCCCCCCCCACCCC
>CAZKPI010000315.1:0-5984 GCA_964554555.1 uncultured bacterium | reverse complement strand
CGACTGCTTCAACCTGCCCCAGGCCATCGCCGGCGGCATCCGCCCCGTCACCGTCTGCACCGACCTCCTGAAGCCGGGCGGGTACGGCCGGCTCGGGCAGTATCTGCAGAACCTCCAGACGGCCATGGAACGGGAACAGGCCGCCACGTTCGACGAGTTTATCCGGAAGTTCGCCGGCTGTTCCTGCGGCAACACGAAAAAGGCGGCCCTGATCAACCTGCGCCGCTACGCCGGCACCGCCCCCACCCTCGACGCCTACAAGCAGGAAAGCAAGACCGGCGACACCGTCAAAACCAACCGGCCCCTGCCCCCCTTCGACTGCATCAAGGCCCCCTGCATCAGCACCTGTCCGGCGGGCCAGGACATTCCGTCCTACCTGTATCACACCGCCCAGGGCGACTTCCGGGCGGCACACGACGTCATCCTGCGGTCCAACCCCTTCCCCAACGTGCTGGGCCACGTCTGCGACCACCACTGCCAGCACCGCTGTACCCGCTCCAATTACGACAGCTCCCTCCTGATCCGCGAGGTCAAACGGTTCATCGCCGCCCGCAACAAAGATCGCGAGCCCCTCAAGCCGGGGGCCCCCAACGGGAAGAAGGCGGCCATCATCGGCGCCGGGCCGTCGGGCCTGGCCTGCGCCTTCTTCCTGGCGCTCGACGGGTTCCAGGTGACCGTCTTCGAGACCAAGGCGTTCGCCGGCGGCATGGTCAGCGACGCCATCCCCGCCTTCCGGCTGACCGAAGAGGCCATCAGGAAGGATATCGCCAACATCCAGGCGCTGGGCGTGGAGATCCGCTGTGACCAGAAGATCGACCGCGACCGGTTCGAGGCCTTGCGGCGCGAGTATGACTTCGTTTACATCGCCATCGGCGCCCAGTCGGCCAAGAAGATGGGCGTGCCGGGCGAGGACGGCCCCGGCGTCTACGACTGCCTGCGGTTTTTGTCCGATGTCCGGCGCGGCCGCGAGGTGAAGATCGGGCCGCGGGTCGCCGTCGTCGGCGGCGGCAACTCGGCCATGGACGCGGCCCGCACCGCGAAGCGCCTGGTTGGAGCGGACGGCCGGGTGACGATCGTTTATCGCCGCACGCACGCCGAGATGCCGGCCGACCTCGAGGAGATCCGGGGCGCGCTGGAGGAAGGGGTCGAACTGCTGGAACTGCACGCCCCGGTCGAGGTGGTGGCGCGCGACGGCCGCCTGGCCGCCCTGAAGTGCCAGCGGATGCGCCTCGGCGAGAAAGGCCCCGATGGCCGGGCAAAGCCCGAAAAGATCCCTGGCGCGGTCGAGGACCTGCCGTTCGACACGATCATCCCCGCCATCGGCCAGGACTTCGTTCCCGACTTCATCGACGCCGCGACCCTGCAGACCGACCCGGGCACCGGCGAGACGAAACTGCCCAACGTCTTCGCGGGCGGTGACGCGGTGCGCGGCGCGGCCAGCATCGTCAAGGCCTTGGCCGACGGCAAGAACGCCGCCGCGGCCATCATCGCCCGGATCGGCCATTCCCTCGACACCTCGGCGAAGCGGTTCAAGAAGGGCCTGTCGGCCGCCGAACTTCAGCAGAGGTCGGCCCGGCGCGTTCCCGGCCTGAAGTTGCCCGAGGTCGACACCAGCCGCCGACAGGGGTTCGCCCCCGTGGTGCGGGAACTGACCGAGACCGAGGCGCGCGAGGAGGCGAAGCGGTGTCTCTACTGCCATGATGTCTGCAACGTCTGCGTCACCGTCTGCCCGAACCGCGCCAACCGTTCCTACACGTTGGCTCCGCTCGAGGTCTCGATCTACAAAGGGACCCGCGACGGCAACTCCTACCGGCTCGAGAAGACCCGCACCCTGCGCCTTTCCCAGGACGTGCAGACGATCAACATCGGCGACTTCTGCAACGAGTGCGGCAACTGCACGACCTTCTGTCCCAGCAGTGGCGCCCCGTACAAGGACAAGCCGAAGTTCTACCTCACCGAGGCCAGCTTCAGCCGCGAGGCCAACGGCTACCACCTGACCGCCGCATCGCTGATCGCCCGGGTCGAGGGGAAGGTCGAGCGGCTCGAAGCCCGCAACGGCGCGTTCTGGTATGAAGGGCGCGGCGTGCGCGCCCGCCTGCACCCGGTGACCCTGACCGTCGAGACGGTCCAGCCCGTCGATGGAGCTCCCGGCGAGATCCTGCTCGACCACGCCGTCACCATGGGCGTGCTGTTCAAATCGCTGAAAGGAAGCTGTTTCAGCGCCTGACCGGCGCCTCCCCCTCACGCGGTTCACCACCCCCGTCCGGCTCCCGGACGGGGGCTTTCTCTTCAGGGAATACCCCCCCCCCAGAGAGAGGGGGCGGAGAAAAAGCCAGGGAAAACAGACAGGAAGGAGAGAATGAAGAAAACCTCTTAAAAAGGTACGGCAGGAGGCCAGGAGAAGCGATGATCCGCAGGACGGCTTGGCGCAGGGGCTTTGCCCCTGCCACCCCACCAGGGCCAATGGCTCTGGACCCGCTTTCCGGGCGAGGGGAACGCTGAGGCGTTCCCCTCGCGGACACTCCGCCTCGCAGTCCATCCGCCGTGGAATGGCCCTTCCAGAGGCAAGGAGACCGGATGGGAAATGAAGAACGTCTTCATCAGGGGATACCCTGTCTCTGATCGCCTCGCAGGGAACCTCCCTGGTCCAGGTGTCTCGGTGGTGATTCCTGCTCTCAGGCCTGCCGCTTCGGGTTCCGACCCGTTGCCTTCCGGCGGGCGAGGGGGCGGGAGCGGGAGCGGGGCCGCGGCGTGGCCTGTCGGCGGGCGGCCCGCCGGGCGTGATATTCCCGAGGGCTCTCCCGCACGGCCGGTTCCAGGGGGGGGAAGAGCAGGCCCAGATCGATCTCCAGCCCGGGCAGAACCGAGACCGCCACCTTCGACTCGCGGTCGTGGTAGAGGGGCTTGCCGTACGTTCCGTCCGAGCCCAGATGGAAGACGGTGACGATGCGGTCCGCCGGGTGAACCAGCCAGAACTCCCGGACCCCGGCCTGTTCATACAGGCGGCGCTTGCGGAGACAGTCGTGCGAGGCAGTCGCGGGGGAGAGGATCTCGATGGCCAGATCGGGCCCACCCCGGATCCGCTTGCCGTCCATCTTGGCTGGGTCGCACACCACGACCAGATCGGGCCGGACGACGGTTCGGACCTGATCGTCGGCCTCGTCAGCCCTGGGCAGGATCACATCGGGGTCGGGGAAGATCCGGCACGGTTTCCCCCGCAGAAAGGTGCGGAACTGGGTGACCAGTTCTGCCAGCAGTTCCTGGTGATCGAGGGCTGGAGCGGCCGTCATCGCAAACGCCTCGCCGTCGATGATCTCCCACCGCTCCTCATCAGGCCAGGTCAGGTAATCACCGTAGGTGAACACTGCCGACCGCGGCGCTTGTCTGGGGTGTGTCATGCCTTCCTCCCCGCCGGGGTTCCGGCTTCTTTCCCAGTCTAGCACCGGGTTTCCGTCCCGGCAAGACAGCCCTGCCCCGGCCCCCGCGAGCGGCCGGCCCCGCCCTAGAAGGCCATGGCCACCGCACAGCCGAGCAGGATGCCGAGCGGGTAGGCCCACTGGAACAGGGCGTCGAGGGCCATCGCCGTCCGGATGCGGCCCCGCTTGGCGTGGTTGTTGGCGACGACGGTCTGCACCAGGGCCGAGAAGATGAAGAGATAGAAGATGATGAAGATCTTGTCGGACAGCACCAGGTAGCCGACGGCCGGCAGGGCGTCCGCCTGGGAGATGTGCAGGGCAACGGCGGTCAGCAGGGCGGTGACGCAGATGCCGCACTGCGCCTCGAACTCCCGCGCGTTGATGAAGAAGACCATGTAGGCCATGCCGGCGATGACCAGCAGGGGGATGATGAACTTGATGAAATGCGGCACGAACAGCCGCTCGAGACGGGCCTCGAAATGGAACCGGTGATACAGGGTCTGGGTCGCCGGCGAGGTCACCTGGTCACCGAAGTCGGTGTCGTAGATGTGCAGGTCGGTGAAGGCGCGGCCGCCTGCCACCTTCCAGTCGGGCACCTGCACCCCCGCCTCGATCCAGCGGTTCTGGTCGGGGTTGTTGGGGTCGGCCTCGAACCGCAGTTTGTCGGCGTTCAGCCCCTGGTCCTCGAACACGATCGGCAGACGCTGGCTGTCGAAGGGATAGGAACGCAGGTCGAACTTCCCCCGGAACGTCCCCTTGATGCGCTGTGAGGCATACTTCACGCCCGCCAGGGTGTCGGTGGCCAGCGGCGTGGCGGCCTCGACCGTCCCGTTCATGAACTCGATGTCCGCCGGCGTCCAGGGCCGGTCAGGGCGGTCCGGCCACTTGTACCAGATATAGAAGTCGGCGTAGAACTGGTTCTCCTTCATGTCGAGCCGGGCCAGGTCGAGAACATACAGGCCCACCTGCACCCGCAGTGGCCCCGTGGCAGGCTCCGGGGCGGCAAGCGGAACCGGGGAAGGGGAAGGGGAAGGGGAGGCCCCGCCCGCCGGCAGAGCAACAGAGGCCAGACCAACCGCGCCGGCTCCAGCCGGCACCGACCCCGCCGACGCGGACCCAGCCAGGACACCGACGGGGCCAGCCGTCTCCCCGGCCGGCCCCGTCGCCAACCCCGGGCCGGCGCCCTGACCATGCCCGACGGCCGTCCACAGCAGTCCGATCATTCCCAGCACGAACATCCAGCGGTATGTCTTCACCGGCGGGTCCCTCCACCCAGATGATGCTTCCCTGAATATCGTCATCGGAAAGGGAAATCCGGACCCCCGACGCTCTCCGCCGAAGGGGGCTCCCGCCATCCTGACCGTAAGCCCGCGACGCCGCGCGAAACCCGCGGGTCAACCGGCCAGGAGCGGTCGACAAGGGGGCATCGCCGGCCGCCCCTCTGCCTGCCCGGCCGCGCCACGCCGCCCGCCGGTCACCCGGCAGACAGGGCCGCCTGAATGGAGGCCAGCCGGTTTCTTCGCTGGCCCCCCAGGCCCGGCGGGACCGGCCGCGGGACGCCGGCTGACGCGGCCTGAGGGAAGGAAAGGGCTGGGCAGAGCCCACCGGCACGAGGTCGGATGAGGACTTCCCCTTTGCCGCCATGGCTGGCGGCGCGAAACGCCGGCTTCGCGCCCCGCCAAGGGGCCCAGCGGGCCTGCCTCTTCTTCCCGGGCACGACGGCAGGGATGCCCGGCGGGAAGGAGCCGCGCAACGACAGGGGGAAAAGGAGGCCTGGAGGGCGGGGCGGGGCCGGTCCTTCCCTTCACCCGGCGTCGCGGCCCGACAGGCGGGCGGGCGGGGCGATTCCCTGCTCAGCCCCGCTTCTTCGACGGGCGGCGGCGGCGGGGAGGGGCCGGCGGCGGGTTTTCCCGCACCACAGCCGGTTCGACGGGGAAGACGAGGCCCAGGTCGATCTGCAGACCCGGGAACAGCGGGGTTTCCACGATTCCTTCCGGAGCCAGGAAGATGGCGGGGCCGAACCCCTGGCCGTCGGGATTCCGGAGCACGATGATGACCCGGTTGGCGGGGTCGACGATCCAGTATTCCCGCACCCCGGCCGTCTCGTAGATCCGGCGCTTCCGGATGCAGTCCTGCGAGGAGGTCGAGGGGGAGAGAACCTCCACCACCAGGTCGGGGGCGCCGCGGCAGACCTTGCCGTTGAGTTTGCGGGGGTCGCAGATGACCATGACATCCGGCTCGAGCATGGTTTCCACCCGTTCGTCGGCTTCCCCCGCCTTGGGGAACAGGACGCCGAAGGGGCTGACCAGCACCTTGCAGGTTTTCCCCAGGAAGAAATTGGCCAACTGACGGCCGAGTTCAACAACCACCTCCTGGTGCCGCTGGTTGGGCGGGGGAACCATGGCCACCGCCTCCCCGTCGATGAGTTCCCAGCGTTCGTCTTCGGGCCAGGTGCAGAGATCGCCGTAAGTGAACCGCCCGTTCGGGTTCGCCATCGGATGGTTTTTCATGTTTCGCTCCTTGGGGTGGCGGGGCCGGCCCGCCCCTTGACCGACACGAGGTCGGATG
>CAZKPI010000314.1:0-5988 GCA_964554555.1 uncultured bacterium | reverse complement strand
GCCCCGGCCGCCCGCGAAAACGCCAGCTCCCCTTCGTGCAGGAGGAACCGGGTGCCGTCGGCCTTGATGGTCACCGGGCCCCGCCCGGGAAGGGAGGCGAAGGAGCCACTGCCGTCGGCCCAGGTGATGGCGTCGGTCGATACCGAGAAGCGGCCGGTGCCGTTCCAGGTGGTGACGGGGAGGCGACCGCCGACCAGGCGGATCTCCACCGGCCCCTGGCATTCGACCAGGAGGTGGGGATCGGCCATGAACTGCTCGCCAGGGGCCAGGACCCGGCCGTTGACGCGGGCATCGGGGCCGGCCCCGCAGATGACGGCGGCGGCATACCGGGCGGGGCTGGTGCCGACCGTGGGGCTGGGGGGGACCGATAACTGCAGAAGGAAGGCCAGAAACACCAGGACAAGGAGGGACGGGATGGCAAGGCGCCATCCCATCAGGGAGGACACGGTCTCGTCAGGTTGACCGACGGTGGGGGCCGGCAGGATCTTTTCCGCGGGCAGGCGGCGCATCACCTTCTCGCGGATCTGACAGCCGGCGGCGAGGTGGGTGAGGACCTCGCGCAGAGACCGCTCCCGTTCGCGGGTCTCGTGGACGAGGATCTTGCAGTCGGGGCAGGCGGCCAGATGGCGTTCGAACTCGGCCGCCTCGCGGGCCCCCAGGGCGCCGTCGAGCCAGGCGTAGGCGGTTTCTTCGCGGTTACAGGTCATGGGCGGCATTCCGTTTCGCCCGCAGGAGCTTGCGGGCTTTGAAGATGCGGTTTTTCACGGTCTGGAGAGGAAGTTCGAGCATCTCGGCGATCTCGTCGTAGGAGAGGTCCTGCATGATGCGCATCAGGAGGGGAACCTTGTAGTCTTCGGGCAGTTCGAGGATGTTCTGGAAGGTCTGGCGGAACTCCTCGTGCAGTTCAGCCCGGTGTTCCGGGTCGCCCAGCGTGGACAGCGGGCCCCGGGCGGCGAAGACCTCCTGGAAGGCCTGCTGGGCGGCCGCGGCCTGGCAGTTCTTCCGGTAGCGGTCAGCCAGCAGGTTGCGGGCGATGGCGACGATCCAGGTGCTGAACTTGCGCCCGGTGTCGAATCCTGACAGGTGGCGGTAGGCGCGCAGGAAGGTTTCCTGCGCGAGGTCCTCCACTTCCTGGAGATTTCGTACCTGCGGGAGGAGGAAACTGAAGACCAGACGTTCATACTTTCCCACCAGGAGGCCGAACAGGCCCGAATCGCCGGCCAGGATCCGACCAATGAGGTCTCCATCCTGCCTGAGGTCGTCACTCATCCAATACTACCGTCCCGGGGTGGGAAAGTTTTTGCGCGGGAGGGAATCACTCCTCGACGACCACTTCCATATCGCGGGGACCCATGACCAGACCGTAGAAATCGCTGTTGGCCATGTCGTTCGAGCCGCCGAGCTCGGACCGCTCGAAGCCCCACTCGATGATGCCGCCCTTCTCCAGGAGCGAGTCGATGACATCGACGGCGACCCCGCCGATGATGTGGACAGGGTTCTGCACCTCGACCTCTCCCTTTTCGTCCTGGCGCATGCAGACGAGGAACCCGTGGAACTGGGGGAGCCCGCCGGCGGAGGAGGAGCCCCCCGGCGGGTTCAGTTCGATCCGGGTGTCGGAAATGAAGGTCAGGTATCCGAAGGCGTCAGGGGTGGTGGGCGGGTTGGCGATGTGCGGGTTGATCACCGAGTTGTTGATCCGGATGGTGCCTTTGGCGTAGATGACACCCCCCTTCAGCACCTCGAGGGGGATGTCGATCTCGAGGTCGCCGTTGAACCCGATGATCTGGTTGAGAAAGACCTGGTTTTTGTTGTTGGTCTTGTCGACGAAACGGTCCATGAAGAATTTGCAGGAGCTGAGCTTGAGAAACTTCCCCGGCTGGCATTCGGTGATGTAGTAGCTCATCTTTTCCTTCAGGTAGCCGGGGGTGATCCGGAGGTCCTGGAGCTTGCCGGTGTAATGGATTTCGGGGTCGCTGGTAAAGGTGAAGTCCTTGGTGCAGACCTGGTCGGGCTTGTCGGGGCAATAGAGGTTGCGGGGGATGGCGGCGGTCCAGGCGGCGCCAGGGTCGGTGGGCTTGGAGATGTTCTTCAGCCCGGCCATGTACGGTTCCCAGTCGCGGAATTCGGGGGGAAGGCGGCAGAGCGGCGGGGAATTGGTGCGCTTGCCGTACCAGTATGTGTCGTAGGGCAGGACGGTTTTCGCGATGGAGTCGCGCAGGCCGTCCTGGAGGTCCTGTTCGATCCCCCGGTTGGCGGCCCACGGGCCGATCTCGTTGTTGAAGTAGAAATCCCATTCCCCGCTGGTCATGGCCCGGATGGGGTAGACGCGCTGGGCCTTGGTGAAGTAGAAGGCGAAGGTGCGCACGTAGCGACGCTTCACCTGGCCGAAGATGATGGTCGGGGTGCAGAGCGACGGGGTGCCGAACAGGTGGAGGGCACTGCCTTTGGTCAGCAGGTCCTTGGCGCCCCGATAGGACCCGATCGCCTGGGCGAAGATGGGAATGGAGTTGAAGGCGAGGTCCTTCAGACCCGCGTAGATGCCGTAATCGACGAAGGTCACCATCACCCGGTGGTTGCCGCCGCCCAGATCGTTCCCCGGAATCTTCGAGTCGAGCCAGGTGTTCCATTCCCGGGAACCGAGCCAGCCCTTCGAGCCGGTGTCGAAGTGGAAGTGGAAGAACTCGCCGAAGTAACCGCGCGTGAAGTCCTTCTCGGCGCCGGCACACACATTGAGAATCAGTTTGCTGGGTGGTTTGTCAGTTCCGTCGGTCGCGTCTCTGCTTTTGCCATCCCCGCCAAGGTAGACCCACCCGTTTTGCGTGAGGGCGGCGGCGTCCTTGATGATGTGGTCGGGCCGGTTCAGGGTGAAGTCGAGCCCGTCCTGCCCCGGCCGCTTGTTGCGGATCAGCCGGTTGAACAGGATGAGCGGCGGCGGACCGGTGACCTTGCCGTCCTCCTCGAGCTTTTCGAGCCGGTTGGCCTTGGCCTCGTCGACCTCGGCCCCGCGCCGGGCAAACAGGGTGAATTTGTGGAACGGCGGGGCAAACAGCCGGGTCAGCAAAAACTCCTTGCGGATACGGCAGGTCTTGCGGACTCCCCGGTGCTCGACCGAGACCCGGATGTCGATCGAGCCGCGCCGCTCGAAGGGGGACTTGTCGAGGCCCCGGATTTCCGGGCTGAACGGGGAGTCACTGCCGATCGTGGCCGAAGTGTCGACCTCGACCTCGATGGCTCCCCACTTGCTCTTGAACTGGGTGAGCAGTTCCTTGATTACGTCCATGTCGGTGATGTCTTTGGCCTTGTACAGGTTGTCGATGGTGGCCTGGGGCTTGACGAACACGGCGTCGAGGATCTTCTTGGCGACTTCCGGGTCGCGGGTCTCGATGTCGCGCTGAAGCTTGCGGATGGTCAGCCGGCCGATCGAGGCGGCGATCTGGTACAGCCGCTCGTTGACCGAGGTGCGGTTGGTCAGCGAGTTCTCGTGCCGGAGGCGGGTCACCATGCCCTTGAAAATGAGCATGGTGAAGACGAGGCACCCGATCACCAGGACCAGGACCATGCCCCGACGACCCAGGACGCCCCCAGCCCTCATCGCTTTTTCCCCAGCTGTTGGAGGAGGCGCCGGGTGCGCGGATTGTTCGGATCGAGATCCTGGGCGCGGTTCAGGTGCTCGGCGGCCTGTTCGGGCTCCCCCAGGACCAGGTGGCAGAGCCCCAGCTGGAACTGGATGGTCGGGTTGAAGGGATAGTCGCGGGCCGCCTGCAGGAAGAAATCACGGGCCGACATGTGGTCGCCGTCCTGGATGTACATGGTTCCCAGCACGACCTTGGCGGTCTTGGCGTCATCGACGTCGGGATGCTCGCGGATCAGGGTCAGCAGGTGTTCGCGGGCCTCGTCGCGCCGGCCCAGCTGGACAAGCACCTGGGACAGCTCGAGGAGGGCGTTGGTGTCGTGGGGGTCGAGGCGCAGGGTCTCCTGGTAGTGCTCGAGCGCCTTCTGCAGTTCACCGGTCAGGCGGTAGGCGTCGGCCAGGTCGTTGTGGGCGTTCGAATCGAGGGAATCGAGCTGGGTGGCCCGGCCGTACTCGCGGATGGCATCTTCATACCGGCCCTGGTCGAAGTAGGCGTCGGCCAGCCAGTTGTACAGCAGGGCGCACCCGGGGGCGAGGCGGATGGCCTCTTTCAGATTGAAGACCGACTCGGTCACCCGACCCTTCTTGCCGTAGACGATGCCCAGTCCGGCGAAGGCGGGGGCGAAATCGGGGTTTTGTTCGAGGGCCTTCTGGTAGTAGTAGATCGATTTGTCCAGCAGGCCCTTGTCGAAATAGGCCATGCCCAGGGCGGTCATCGCGCTGGGGGTGTTCTTCCCCTCCTTGAGGGCTTTCTGGGCTTTCTTGATGATCTCTTCCGGGGTGGGAATCATGCATTCCATTATACCACACCACCCCCCTGGGGGGGCGCGGGATCTAGCGCTGTCCCCAGGAACGGACCAGCCCGTAGGCCCGCGCCAGGGCCGGCGAAGACCTCAGCCAGATGCCGAGGGCGAATCGGGCCAGGTCGCCCTTCTTCACGGGAAATCGGCAGATGCGGAAAGGGTCGTCGCCCGGCAGGTTGGGCCCGGCGGTGGTGGCCAGGGCTCCCTGGTACCCTTCTTCCCGGGCCCACCGGCGCAGGTCGTCATGGCTGGCGCCCCACGGCCAGCAGATCAGGTGGGGGCCGGGAGGATGGAGGTCAGCAAACAGCGCCCGGGAAGCCCGCAGGTCGTCGCGGACCCGGCGTTCGAACTCCGACGGTGATTCGATGCGGAACCAGTCGCGGGGAAGGGTGACCGCCGCCTGGCCCTTTCCCCGGGCCGCGGCCGCCCAGTCCCGGCCCGCCGCGCTGATCCGGTCCAGGTCGGGCTCCCAGGCGGGGTGGACCAGCCCCGGGCCGCGGGGAAACACGGGCCAGGAACCGGCGGGAAGCGGCCGGCCGTAGGCCGACAGGATGCCCCAGTGGGCATCGGTGTCGGGATACGCCCCTTCCACCCGGTTCCCCGTGAAGACCTGGCGATGGGAAAACCCGTGGGAGTGGAACTCGACCAGTCCGCTGGCGAGCATCTCCCGCATCTCGGCGCGTGACAGGAAATCGCCCCGGTCACCCTGGCGGGCGGCCTGGTGGGCGGCGTTGAAATCGCGGGGGGGGACCTGCGGGGGGGCCTCGTCGGGTCGGATGAGACCGCCGACCGGGAAGACGGCGGCCCGGCAACCGTGCTTGCGCAGGACGGGAAAAGCCTCGGTCAGGTTGTCGCGGAAGCCGTCGTCGAAGGTGACGGCGAAGGCGGGGTAGGACAGGGGGTCCTCGCCGGTGACGTGCCGAACCAGCTGGCCCATCGTGATACTGCGCAGGCCCCGCCGGTGGAGGAAGGCGAGCTGGCGGTCGAAGAGGTCGGCGGGGGTGCTGAGGTGGATCGGGTCGGGGGCCCCGATGCGATGGTAGTAGAGGACAGGGACGGAAACCTTCATGCTGGCAGGTTGGCCAGCGTCCGGTAGGCGTCCAGGGTGGCGGCCACCATGGCCGGCACCGAGAATGACCGGACAGCCGCCTCGCGCAGGGCGGCGCGTTCCGACGGGGGGATGACGCGGGTGCGGAAGGCAAGCAGGCCCCGGGCGAGGTCGTCGGCGGAGCCGGTTGAGAAGAAGGAAAGCGGGAGGAACCGCCCCAGTTCGCGGTTCGAGTCGTTGTCGGAGGCGAGGACGGGGACGCCCATCGCGGCGGATTCCCGCACCGTGCCGGGCAGGCCTTCCTCGAACGAGGCGTTGAGCGAGAAGGTGCTGGCGGCGAGCAGGGCGGGGACGTCGTCCCGGAAACCCAGGAGATGGACGCGGTCGGCGGCGCCGGTGGCGGCCGCCAGTTCCTGCAGGCGGGGGCTGTCGGTTCCGGTGCCGGCCAGCACCAGATGCAGAGCAGGCCACTGGGGGGCCGCGCGCCGGAAGGCCTCGAGGAGGAC
>CAZKPI010000313.1:0-5990 GCA_964554555.1 uncultured bacterium | reverse complement strand
CGCGGGGACGATGTCGTTGATCCAATCGTCGCCGAGGCCCTGGGCACGGCCGAGCCGGTGCCAGGCGCCCCCGTCGAGGACGGCGGCTCCCGAGCCGACCGAGCCGATCAGCAGGCGTCCGGCGGCGTCGCGGGCCAGGCCGTGCAGGGCGCAGAAGTCGGGGCCGGGGTCGGGGACGACCGGCACCCAGGCCCGGCGGCCGGTGTCGTAGCAGAGGAGCCCTTCGCCGGCGGTGGCCACCCAGAGGCGGTGACCGTCCAGCAGGAGGCGGCTGACGCGGCGGCTGGGGTGTTGCCCCTGCGCGTCGAGGACGGGGGCGATGCGGTCGCCCTCGACGACCCACAGGCCCGCCCCGAAGGAGCCGATCCAGAGCCGACCGGCGGGATCGGCCGCCATACTGCGGACGACGCAGGTGTACTCCGGGAGGGCCAGGGGAGCGGCCGCCACCGGGGGCAGGGCCGACCGGACGAGGAGGGCGACGGCCAGGAGGAAGCGGATCCATGGAGTTGCCCCAAACGGGGGGCTGGCGCGGCCATCCGTGGCGGCAAGGGGGAGCGGCCGACTCCGGGTCGGTCGGCCCCTTTGCGTTGCGCGAAACTCGCGTTTCGCGCCGCCCTCCGTGGCGGCAAAGGGGCCCTTCCGGCCTCCTGTCGGTCGGCCCCTTGGCGTGGCGGCAAAGGAGCCCTTCCGGCCTCCTGTCGGTCGGGTGGCCTGTTGCCAGCCCGATACCGGGCGAACCGTCGGTGGCACCTCGCCTCCCTTTGTCCGTCAGCCCGCTGTCAGAAGAAGGGCCAGCGGGTTGTCCGAAGGCCGGGGGGTGACCTCTCTGAAAAGCCCCGGCCGCGATGATCCTGAAAAAATGGTACCCCCTGCTCCGGGGATTTGCAACCCAAAGGGTGAGCCACCAGGAATTCCAGATCACATGGCGGGCATGGCTTGGGTGCCACAGCCCCCATTCCTGCACATTTCCCTGGGGCCAGGGGCCTTGGCTGGGCCGACGCACATCTGACGCCTGCATTGGCCGAAGAGACGTACGGTCGGGAGGGTCGGCGAAGCGGGCAGGCAGACAACAGGGGTCCAGGGGCCTATGGTCCCTGGCGAGGGGGTCGGGAGGAGCCGAGCTCCTCCCGCTCTGACCGCGGTTCCCAAGGTTGGCGTCTGCCCGGAGGGCCTTGGGCAACATCGGAAGGGCGCTTCGGGTAGGATGTGATACACTTGGTGCGCTTGGGAAAGAGTCGCGGAGGGCTGGTCATGAACACCCTGATGGCTGGACGGGAACGCCGGAGGCGGAGATGAGCGGGCGGCGGCGCGCGCCGGCGGGGACGGGGGATTCCCCCGCCGCCGGCAATCCCCGGAGCGGGGATCCGACCACCGGCTGTTTCGTGGCGCTCGATTTCGAGACGGCTGACCACGGCCGGGACAGCGCCTGCGCCCTCGGGCTGGTCAAGGTGGCGCCCGGCCGGCCGGTGGAGCGGTGGTACCATCTCATTCGGCCGCCCCGGCCCCGCATCCTGTTCACCTGGGTGCATGGCATTACGTGGGCGCACGTGGCCGGCCAGCCGACCTTCGCCGAGCGGTGGCCCGAGATCGAGGGGTTTCTGGCCGGCGTGGATTTTCTGGTGGCGCACAACGCCCCGTTTGACCGGGGGGTTCTGCAGGCCTGCTGTCATGCGGCCGGGGTGGCCGCCCCTGCCGTTCCCTTCTTCTGCTCGGTGCAATTGTCGCGGCGGACCTGGAACCTGACCAGCGCCAGCCTGCCCAGCGTCTGCCAGTTCCTGGGCTTTTCCCTTCAGCACCACCACGCGGCCGCCGATGCCGAGGCCTGCGCCATGATCGTGCTGGCGGCGGCGAAGGAACGGGGGGCGCTGGGCTTGCCCTGGCAGGCGCTGAAACCGGCCCGTCCGGCCGTCCGGCCATGACCGCGCCTTTCCTTCACCCCTCCCTGACCCCCCCGTCCGGCGGCCCGCGGCCGGTTACCCTGCCTGCGGGGCATGCCATCGGCCTGCAACGCTGGTTCGACGCCTACGTGGACCGGTTCCGCCAGCCCTCGGGGTCCCTCGAACCGATGCTCGAGCTGAAATACGTCCACTGCGGCCGGGTGGCCGGGGTGGCGGAAGGGATCGCCGCGGATCTCGGCTGGCCGGCCGACGAGGTGCGGCTGGCCCGGACGGTGGGTCTGCTCCACGACGTGGGGAGGTTCTCCCAGTTCCGGCAGTTCGGCACCTATCATGATCCCGTGTCGGTCGATCACGGACAGCGGGGCTGTGAGGTGCTGGCCGCCGAACGGGCGCTGGAGCCCTGCCCGGAGGACCTGGCCCGCCTGATCCGCAGTACCGTCCGGCTCCACAACGCGCGGGTCCTGCCGCCCGCCCTGGGGCCGGCCGCCGGCCGTTTCGTGCGCCTGGTGCGCGATGCCGACAAGATCGACGCCCTGCGGATCTTCGATGAGGCGATCGAGACGGGAAGCCTGCAGGACAACCCCGAAATCTGCTGGAACATGCCGCGGCATGGTCCGCTCAGCCAGCGCCTCCTCGAGGATCTGGGGCAGGGAAGGATCGGCTCCTACGCCGAGGTCAAATCGGTCGACGATTTCCAGTTGGTACTGTTGTCGTGGGCCTTCGACCTGCAGTTCCCCCCGGCCCGCCGCCGCGCCCGCGCCGCCGGCTATTTCGACCGGATGCTCGGCCGTCTGCCCGATGGCCCTCTCGTGCGGAGGATCGCCGCCCATGTCTTCCAGGCGCTGGAGGGGCATCCCGGCTGACCCGCCGGCTTCTGCCCGCGGCGGGGGATGGCCGGCGTGTCCCTTTGCCGGAAGCGGCGTTCCGAAGGGCTTCCCCGGGAAGATGGGGCCAGGGGATGGCGGAATTCCCCGAGTCAGGAAAGGGAGTAGGGGAATTTCTGATCTGACGCGGGTCGGCCAGGGATGCCGCGGAGCCGGGGGTACCGGAAGGAAAGTCCTTGAGTTTCGGGGCGCGGGGGCTTAGAATAGCAACCGGTCCCCTGGTGCGCCCCCCGGATCGAACCCGAGGCCGCCACGGCTCAAGGCTTGGAAGGACCCTCTCCCCGAGGGGAGATGGAATTTCATGACGCTGAAGTCGTCTGAAGGAGGAATGGTTGTGTCGAAGGTCAATCCTTATGTGACTGAGGTCATCGAGCGGGTCGAGAAGCGGTATCCCTGGGAGAAGGAATTCAACCAGGCGGTTCGCGAGGTTCTCACCTCTTTGTCGCCCGTCCTCGACAAGAACCCCATCTACAAGCAGAAGCGAATCCTCGAGCGTCTCGTCGAGCCCGAGCGGGTCTACCAGTTCCGCGTCCCCTGGAAGGACGACAAGGGCAACATCCAGGTCAACACCGGCTACCGCATCGGTTTCAACAGCGCCCTCGGCCCCTACAAGGGCGGCCTGCGCTTCCATGCCTCGGTCAACCTCAGCATCCTGAAGTTCCTGGGGTTCGAGCAGATCTTCAAGAACTCCCTGACCAGCCTGCCCATGGGCGGCGGCAAGGGCGGCAGTGACTTCAGCCCGGTGGGCAAGTCCGACAACGAGATCGAGAACTTCTGCCAGAGCTTCATGACCGCCCTCTACCGCCATATCGGTGCCAACACCGACGTCCCCGCGGGCGACATCGGCGTGGGCGGCCGCGAGATCGGGTTCCTGTTCGGGCAGTACCGCCGCATCACCAACCTGTACGACGGCGTCCTGACCGGCAAGGGCGTCAAGTGGGGCGGCTCGCTCATCCGGCCCGAGGCGACCGGCTACGGCGCCACCTACTTCTGCGAAGAGATGCTCAAGACCCGCGGTCAGAGCATTGCCGGCAAAACGGTCGCCGTCTCCGGGTTCGGCAACGTCGCCTGGGGCGTCTGCAAGAAGGTCACCGAGCTGGGCGGCAAGGTTGTCACCCTGTCCGGCCCCGACGGCTGTATCTACGACAAGGACGGCGTCAAGGGCGAGAAGATCGACTACATGCTGCAGATGCGCTCGAGCGGCCGCGACCGGGTGCAGGACTACGCCGACAAGTTCAAGGTCGAGTTCCACGCCGGCAAGCGCCCCTGGGGCATCAAGGTCGACCTGGCCTTCCCCTGCGCCACCCAGAACGAGATGAACCTCGAGGATGCCAAGACCCTGTTGAAGAACGGCTGTATCGCCGTGACCGAGGGCGCCAACATGCCCGTCGAGCCCCAGGCGATCGAGCTGTTCCTCGAGAACAAGATCCTCTACTCGCCCGGCAAGGCCTCCAATGCCGGCGGTGTCGCCTGCTCCGGCCTCGAGATGAGCCAGAACAGCATCCGCATGAACTGGTCGGCGGAAGAGGTCGACCGGCACCTCCACCAGATCATGATCAACATCCACAAGGCCTGCCTGGATGCCGCGGCCCAGTACAGCACCCCCGGCAACTACCAGGACGGCGCCAACATCGCCGGCTTCCTGAAGGTCGCCGACGCGATGATCGACCAGGGCAACATCTAAGCACCGGATCCGGTTCCCATCGACCCGGGCAGGGCTCTCCTGCCCGGGTTTTTCATGGGTGGGCCCGGCCGCGGTGGAGATCCCGGCCGGCCTGGCCGGCGGCGGCTGGTCAGGGGGCCGTTGGGCCGGGGTCAGCCGGCGGGCGGGCCTGGATCGGTCGGGGGCTGGCGGGACAGGTATTTCTGGTAGAGGGTCGAGACCAGGGTCAGGACGAGGGACAGACCGATCAGCGAGGCGACCCGGAACAGGCCGCCGAGTTGCCACAGGTCGTAGAGGAAGACCTTGGTGATGGCCACGGTCAGGAGGGCGAGACTGCCGAGGCGGGCGGTGCGGGAGCCGAGACGGAGGCCGATCATCAGCAGGACGAGGCCGAAAACGGTCCAGGCGAGGGAGAAGGTCATGTCGCTGGCCAGACTGCCGGCGAAGGCGAAGGTGAGGGTGCCGGCGGGGCCGAAGGCGTCGGCGATCTCGATGTTGACGAGGAAGAAGGCGAGGACGGTGCCGAGGGTTCCGAAGACGCGTGACAGGGGAAGGCCGTCGAGGCCGAAGAGCAGGTCGTCGCGGTCGGCCGGGGGCGGCTCCTGGCCGGCGGGGGGGCGGCGGGTCAGCCAGGCGGCGGTGAAAAGGCAGGCGGCGACGAGGCCGAAGGCGTAGAGATACCAGTTGAGGATGGGAAGGCCTTCCCGCGGGTGATACGAGAAGATCGCGGGGTTCAGCCCGAGGCGGGCGAACGCCGCCAGCAGAAGGATGATGCCGAGGGTCCGCCAGCGCGGGGCGGGGGTCCCCCGGAAGAGGTGGAGGAGGACGGTTCCCTCGACGGCCCAGCCGATCGTCAGCCATTCCTTGTCGAACTGGAGGGGAAAGAGGATGGTGACGAAGAACAGGCCGACCCCGCAGAACGTCGCGGGAACCCATGCCGCGAGGGACGAACCGGGCCGCAGACGGGGGGGCAGGCGGGGTGCGGCGGCCAGGTAGGGGGCGGCCATGGCCAGAGGCAGGAGTCCGATCAGGGATGACCCCAGGCCCAGGGTCAGGGCGTGGTAGAGGAGGGCGGCGTGGAGGAGCCCGCTGGCGGCGGCGATCAGCCAGGGCCAGTGCCGGTCGGCGAACTCGGTGTCGCCGAGGAAGGGGAAGGCCAGGAACAGGGCGTGGAAGGCGGCGAACCAGGTGGCGGCCCAGAACCAGGCGTCGGGGGTGAAGGAGAACATGAACCAGGCGATCTCGACGACGCCCGCGCTGAGGAAGGTCACCAGCAGGAGTTCGTCGATGCGGGTGGAGCGGGCGAGGTGCATCAGCATGCCGCAGAAGACGGCGGCCAGGAGGAAGACCGGCGTGGGGTCGGGCAGGGGCAGGCGGGTGATGACCGCCAGCAGAAGGCTGAAGGGCAGGAATCCGGCCAGGGCAGGCAGGATCAGGGCCGTGGCGGGGTCGAGGAGGGCAGGGAAGCCGGCCGGGGCGGCTTCCAGGGAAGGGCGGCCGGGGGCGGGCGCGGGTAGGGCCGGGCTGTCGGCGGGGGCCGCGGCC
>CAZKPI010000312.1:4512-6027 GCA_964554555.1 uncultured bacterium | reverse complement strand
GTCTGCATCCCATCCGACAGGCGGGAAAGCCGGCCGGACGGCCCCGCAACAATCCTCAGCCATGGAGACATCCGCTATGATCCCCTCCGCCACCGGCTTCCCGAACCGCCATCCGGTCCGCGCCAAGACCACCCCGGCCGCCGGCTCCCCGCCGCGATTCCGGCCGCGGCCGTCCCGGCGGGCCGTTTTGTCCTGGCTTCCCGCCCTGGCGGCGCTGGCCCTGGCCGCCGCCGCCCTGCCGTCCGCCGCCGCCCCCGCGGAGCTGTTCGGCACCTCCCTGATCGCCGACATCAGCGAGCGGGTGCGGCCGGCCGTGGTGGCCGTCGAGTCGGTGCAATACGTCCGGACCCGGCGCCAGTTCGGCTCGGGCGACCCCTTCTTCGACCAGTTCTTCCGGCACCTCTTCGAGGACGACTTCGCGGGGTCCAACAACGTCATCCCCCGCCGGGGCAGTGGTTCCGGGGTGGTGATCGCCTCGTCCGGCTACATCCTGACCAGTCAGCACGTCATCGACGGGGCGGACGAAATCCAGGTGAAACTCCAGGACGGCCGCAAGCTGAAGGCGGCCCTGGTGGGCCAGGACGCGGGAAGCGACCTGGCCGTCCTCAAGGTCGATGCCTCGCCGGCCCTGCCCCACGCCCCCCTCGGCGACTCGGATGCCCTGCGGGTCGGGGAGTGGGTGATCGCCATCGGCAACCCGTTCGGGCTGGGCATCACCGTCACCGCGGGGGTGGTTTCCGCGCTGAACCGTGAACTCAGCCTCGATCAGAGCCGCACCTTCCGCAACCTGATCCAGACCGACGCCTCGATCAACCCGGGCAACTCCGGGGGCCCCCTGGTCAACACCCGGGGCGAGGTGATCGGCATCAACACGGCAATCATCCCCTACGGGCAGGGGATCGGTTTCGCCATCCCCGTCTCGTCGGTCAAGCGCATCATCGGGGAACTGATCGCGTTCGGGAAGGTGAAGAAGGTCTTCCACGGCCTCAGTGTGCAGGAGATCACCGAGAGCCTGGCCCGGTATTTCGAGATCCCGCGCGAAGGGGTGCTGGTCACCGAGGTGGTGCCCGGCTCGTCGGCCGACGGGGCGGGGCTGGTCCCCGGCGACGTGATCCTGGCGATTGGCGGTCGGAAGGTGGCCTCCCCCGGCGATTTCCAGGAGGCCATGAGCCGGGCCAGCGTCGGGGACACGGTCCCCGTGGAGGTGCGGCGGAAGGGCCGCACCGACACGCTGGCGATGGTCCTGCGGGAGATGGCCGCCCGCCGCCCGAACCCCCTGGGGATCGGCGTCATCGACCTGACGCCCCAGGTGCGGGCCCGGTTCCGCCTGCGGGCGCGGTCCGGGGTGGTGGTCAACCTGGTCGAACCCGGTTCGGTGGCCGAATCGGCAGGATTCGAGCCCGGCGACGTGATCCAGAGCGTGAACCAGGTGCCGCTGGGGTCGGCGGCCGAGTTCCAGGCCATCATGGACCGGGTATCGCGAGGGCAGAGGCTCCTGCTCCAGGTGGTCCGGGG
>CAZKPI010000312.1:0-4502 GCA_964554555.1 uncultured bacterium | reverse complement strand
TTTCCACCCTCCTGCTGTTCGTGGTTCCCTGACGTGCCGTTTTTTCTTGCACACTCCGATGATTCTTCGTATAATCGACACGACTTGACCCTGGTAGAGAATCGGAGGGCATGGCGGATGCAATTGGCGGATGTGTTCAAGGAAGACCTTGTTTCCCTCGATTTCAAGGCGGACAACAAGGATGACGCGATCGATAAATTCGTCAAGACGATCGAAAAGGCGGGCATGGTCGATGATGCCCAGGCCCTCAAACATGCCCTGCACGAACGGGAAAAACTGGGAACCACCGGCGTCGGCAACGGCATCGCCATCCCGCATGCGCGCGCCAACACGATCAAGGATCTGACCGTCGCCTTCTTCCGGTCCAAGGAGGGCGTGAACTTCGGCGCCATCGATGGGAAGCCGGTCCACCTGATCTTCGTCCTGCTGGCCCCCATCTCTTCCGGCGGCCCGTATCTGAAGCTCCTGGCCAAGATCTCCAAGCTTCTCCGCAGTGACGAGTTCCGTGGCGACCTCATGGAGGCCGCCGACGTCAAGACCGTCCTGCAGATCATCCAGGAAAATGAGTGATTTCTGCCTCTCCCCGCGCCAGCGGGGGAGGCCTCCCAACCGCCTCTTACCCTTGTTCAGGGTCCCGCGAGGGGCTTTTTTTATTTCCCTGGGGTTCCTCCTGCTGTGGACTCTTCTGCTGAAAGACCCGGGAGCCGCCGCCGGGGCCGCCCCGGAATCGCTGGCCGAGCGGGCCGCCCGCCACGAGAAGCAAAAGAAGACCCGCGGCGGCAACGTCGACCAGAAGGGCCGCCGCCCCACCGGCGACAAGGAGAAAGGCGAGGCGGCCGAGGCGACCGCTGAGGGTGAGGAAGGCGGCCTCTTCCTGCCCGAGGCGGCTGACAACCAGACCTACCTTCCCGACATTTTCCGCTGTCCCGAATGCGGGTATGAGCAGGATGAGCCCGGCACCTGCCCCGACCACGGGGAAACCGAGCTGATCAAGGTCCTGTCCAAGGGCAAGAACCCGCTGGCGCCCCCCGAGCTCGACGGCAACGAAGACCTGCTGGTCGATGTCCCGCTCACCGGGCTGGTTCTGCGCAAGACCCCCACGCCGGTCGCCAGCGGCACGGCGGGCGCCCCGGCGCCGGGCGCCCCCCCCCGGGTCCCGCCCAAACCCTGACCATCAACGGGCGCCCCCTTTCCCTTTGTTCCCGACCCTGGGGCCGGACCCCACGGGTTCCCCACCGGAAAACATCACCGAACAGGAGTTGAACATGGCCCTCACCATCACCCACAAGATCATCCAGGCGCACTTGGCTTCCGGCGAGATGAAGGCCGGCAGTCCGATCGGTCTGAAGATCGATCAGACGCTGACCCAGGATGCCACCGGAACCATGGCTTATCTTCAGTTCGAGGCCCTCGGCGTCCCCCGGGTCCGCACCGAGCTGTCGGTCAGCTACGTCGACCACAACACCCTGCAGGAGGACTTCAAGAACCCCGACGACCACAATTTCCTGCGCACCATCGCCGCCAAGTACGGGCTGGTGTTTTCCCGCCCGGGCAACGGGATCTGCCACCAGGTCCACCTGGAACGGTTCGCCCGGCCCGGCAAAACCCTCCTGGGTTCCGACAGCCACACCCCGACGGCCGGCGGCATCGGCTCGCTGGCCATCGGGGCCGGCGGCCTCGACGTCGCCATGGCCATGGCCGGCAACCCCTTCGCGCTGAAGATGCCCAAGGTGGTGAAGGTCTACCTGACCGGAGCCCTGCCCCCCTGGGTCACCGCCAAGGACGTCATCCTCGAGGTCCTGCGCCGCGAAACGGTCAAGGGCGGCGTGGGCAGTGTCTACGAGTACTGCGGGCCCGGCGTGAAGAACCTCTCCGTCCCCGAGCGCGCCACCATCACCAACATGGGGGCCGAACTGGGCGCCACCACCTCCATCTTCCCCAGTGACCAGGTCACCCGAAAGTTCCTCAAGGCGCAGGAACGCGAGGACGACTGGGTCGCCCTCGAAGCCGACGAAGGGGCCGTCTACGACCGTGAGATCCACATCGAGCTCGACAAGCTCGAACCCCTGGCCGCCGCCCCCCACATGCCTGACAAGGTCGTCACCGTGCGCGAGCTGGAAGGGAAGGCCGTCGATCAGGTCGCCATCGGGTCCTGCACCAACTCCAGCTACGTCGACATGGCCCGCGTCGCCATGATCCTGCGCGGCCGCACCGTCAACCCCCGCCTGTCGCTGGGCATCTCCCCGGGCTCCCGCCAGGTCCTGACCATGCTCGCCGAGAAAGGCTACCTCGCCGACATGATCGGCGCCGGCGCCCGCCTCCTCGAGAGCGCCTGCGGCCCCTGCATCGGTCAGGGCTTCGCCCCGCCCACCAACGGGGTCGCCGTCCGCACCTTCAACCGCAACTTCGAAGGCCGCTCGGGCACCGCCACCGCCGGCATCTACCTGGTCAGTCCCGAAGTGGCCGCCGTTGCCGCCATCGAAGGAAAGTTCACCGACCCGCGCAAGTTCGGCGAATATCCGAAGGTGACCATGCCCAAGTCCTTCCGCGTCGATGACAGCCTGTTCATCTTCCCCCCCAAGGACGGCAGTCATGTCGAGATCTCCCGCGGCCCCAACATCGCCCCCCTGCCCCTGAAGGGCGAGCTCGAACCCAGCCTGAAGGGCGTCACGCTGATCAAGGTCGGCGACAACATCACCACCGACCACATCATGCCCGCCGGGAAGTACCTGCCCCTCCGCTCGAACGTCCCCGAGTATGCCAAGCACGTCTTCGAGGGCGTCGACAAGGACTTCTACAACCGGGCCAAAACCAAGGGTTCCGGCTTCATCGTCGGCGGCGACAACTATGGCCAGGGCAGTTCCCGCGAACACGCCGCCCTCTGTCCCATGTATCTCGGGGTCAAGGGGGTTGTGGTGAAGAGTTTCGCGCGCATCCACCTCGCCAATCTGGTGAACTTCGGTATCATCCCGCTCACCTTCAAGAACCCCGCCGATTACGACAAAATCGATGTCGGCGACGAGCTCCACATCGACGTGAGCGACCTGAAGCGGCCCGAACTGATCCTCGAAAACTGGACCAAGGGCACCAAGATCCCCGTCACCCACCCCCTGAGCGACCGTGACATCGAGATCCTCAAGGCCGGCGGCCAGCTCTCCCTCGCCAAGAAACAGGCCCGCGCCTGATCCCCACCCGCGGCCCCGCGCTCCCGCCCGACCCCGGCGGGCCGCGCGGGGCCCGTCCGGGGAGAGCCTGCCGCCCGGCAGGCTCTCTTCACGACAGGAGGCCGTTCCATGCTGTTGCGCACCCCCGTCACCCCGGCCCTCCCCGAGGGCTGGCTGTCCTGGGACCACCGCCACGGCGGATTCCAGCCGGTCACCTTTCCCGAAGGCCTGGCCCGGCTGGCCCAGGGCTCCGGCCGGCCGGCCGCGGCCGTCCCGCCGGCCGGAACGGCCCTGCCGCCCCTGCTGGCGCCCTTCGGGGGCACCAAGATCCTGGCCGTCGGCAGGAACTACCGCCCCCACGCCGCCGAGCTGGGCAACGCCGTCCCCGAGGAACCCATCTGGTTCTACAAGCCCCCCAGCGCGCTGATCGGCCACCGCGGCCGCGTCCGCCTCCCCGCCGGCGTCGGGCAGATCGACTACGAAGGGGAACTGGCCCTCGTCATCGGCGCCACCTGCCGCCACACACCGGCCGCCGAGGCCCTGGCCAAAATCGCCGGCATCACCCTGGCCCTCGACGTGACCGCCCGCCAGCTCCAGAAAAAGGAACCCCAGTGGACCCGCGCCAAGGGCTTCGACACCTTCTGCCCGCTGGGCCCCTGGATCACCCGGTTCACCCCGTCCTGGCTCGAGGCCCGCCTGCAGACCCGTCTGAACGGCAGGACGGTCCAGGACGACCGGCTGACCTCCCTCATCTTCCCCGTCCCCGAGCTGATCGCCCACATCTCCCGGGTCATGACCCTCGAACCCGGCGATGTCATCCTGACCGGGACCCCGGCCGGAGTCGGGCCCCTGGCCCCTGGTGACCAGGTGGAGGTGCGGGTGGAGGGCCCCCTCACCCTGACCCTGGCCGTGGACTGCGCGCCTGAGGAGCAGGCCTCCATGGATTGACAGGCCGGGCGCCATGTATTAGATTGCACGCGGTGCATTCCATGCAAGGAGAACTCCCTTGAAGAAAGCGGTCATTGGCCTTCTGGTGTGCGGTCTGTTCGGAACCTTCACTCCGACCGGGGAAGCCGCCTCGATCGGCGTGGTGAAGGGAAGTTATATCAACGTCCGCCAGGATCGGAATTTCGGGGCCGCGGTGGTCGCCAAGAAGCTCCGCGGGGAGACCTACACGATCCTGTTCGAAGAGAAAGGCTGGAAAAAGGTCTCCTTTTCCGACGGGGTGACCGGCTGGATCTTCCCCAGCCTGATCGAGCGCCGTGACGCCGCCGGGGCCGGCGAGGGGAACGCCCCCCCCGCGAGCGCCGCCGCGCCCGTCCCGCCCCTGCCGGCGGA
>CAZKPI010000311.1:0-6041 GCA_964554555.1 uncultured bacterium | reverse complement strand
CGCCGGTCCCGGTGTCCGCGCCGGTTCCGGCGAACCTTCCCCCCGCGGCGGCGCCGGCCGTGGCGGCGGAACCCCCGGCTCTCCCTCCCTCGCCGGCCGCCGCCGTCCTGGCCCGCACCGACCCGGACCGGACGACCCGGCCCCGTCCACCAGTCCGCTCTGGTGGCCGATCTCGCACGGGTCCGCCCGCCTGGCGGTTCGCCGAGGCCGTCTTCTCCTCCATCGACGATTTGGGGGTCACCCTGCTCGAGCACTCGACCCTGAACCCGGTCCACGCCAGCGCCAACTGAGATTCCGCCTCCCGGCCCGGCCTTCAGGGCTCAGGGCTGGCTGTATTCCCCCCAGAAATCCAGGTGGAGCCGTTCGCGCAGTTGCCCGAACGTGGCCGGCCGGTCCGGCGAACCATGGAGCGTGCATTCCAGGGGAAACCCCGCCACGGTGCTCCATTCGCCGACGATCCGGATCTCGCACCGGGGCAGGCGGTCCCTGGGGTAGGGGATCTCGCGCAGGCCGCTCACCTCGACATCGATCGGGGCCGGCAATGCCTTGGCCTCGACCAGCTTCTGGCCCCCCGAAGCCAGGAGGTCGGGGGAGACCGTCGCTGAGGCATGGTCGAGCAGGTAGATCTCGATCGCTCCCGCCAGGATCCGCTGGGCGGCCAGGCAGGCCTTCTGGGCGGCCCGCACCCGTCCTTCCCGCAGGATCTTGGGCACCAGCAAAACCCCGCCGGCCAGGAGGACGGCCAGGAAGGCGCCCGCCAACCGAAGGCCTTTACATATGACGAGGCCCTTGCCGCCATCGGTGTCGGAGGGGGGGAGCGCTTCGGCCCCGCCGCGGCCGGTTCCCTGGCGATGCGGGCAACAACGGTTGGCGCCACCCTCCCTGGCGACCAGGGGGCAAGGCCGACTTCCGGTCGGGAGGGCCGGGTGGATGGCTCAGAACTCGGCCGCCTGACGGACGGTGGCGACCGTCTGGCCGACCAGGTCGGCGAGACGGCTCGCTTCGGGGCCGCGGCCGAGGCTGGCGGCGCGGGCGAGGAAGGCCTTGTGCCAGGTCTGGAGATCGTCGGCGGGAACCTCCGGCAGGGTGGAAGCCACCAGCCAGGCCCCGGCCAGCACCGTGTCGAGCAGGGCGGGGGACTCCTGGATCGAGGCGGGAAGGGGGGGCGGAGCGTCGAAGGAGATCCTCTGCCGCAGTCGTTCTTCCGAATGCGAGCGGGCGTTCACCGGGCCCAGCCTCTCGATGATGAACTGCCGGGCGGGGACCGGCAGGCCGGCCGCCAGGCGGGCGGTCTCAGCCCCGATGTGCACGAGGATCTCCTCGGTCTCGTCCAGGAGGCGAGCCACTTCCTCCTGGATCCGGCGCACCGTCTCCGGGGTCAGCCGGAGTTTCTCGGCCATGCGGGCGAACAGGACCTCCTCGGTCGGGGCCACGCCGTCGCAGTAGGCCAGGCTCCAACAGCCCGCGGCGATGGACTCGCGGTGGGCAGGCTCATACCAGGCGGGGATCTCCACCTTGGCGATGTCGTTCACGGGCATGGCCTGCAGTTCCTGCCTTTGCCTGGCCGACAGCGGCAGGGAAAGGAGGAAGTCGTTGAGATACTGGCGCTCCTCGGCGGTGACGACCCCGTCGGCCATCTCCATCATCTGCAGGAAAGAGTAGAAGGTCTTCAGAAATTCCCAGTTCAGATGGGCGTCCTGCCACCATTTGAACCCCGCCACGACCCCGACCGCCCCCAGGGTGCCGACCGCGGCGCCGAGCGCGGGGATCCACAGGGGAAGAGCGATCCATCCCGCCCAATAGAGCAGGGAGCCGCCCACCTTCAGGCCGCCGGCCACCTGCTGTTTGGAGGCGGCCCGCCCCCGCCACTGCGGCGAGGCATGAAGGATGCCGGCCACCACCTCGGCGTTGTCGCGGACCTGGGCGAGGGCCTCGCTTGCCTGCCGGGACTTCACCAGGCGCCGCAGGATGATCTGGACGAGGTGTCCGGTCATTCGGGCGGCCTCCGCCGTGGCGGTCGCGTTCGGAACATTCGGATTGGGGTGGGTTTCGCTCATGGGGTTCCTCCCTGGATGTCGTCTGCCCGTGGTGTGTTCATGATAGCCCGGCGGCACCGAATTGCCAACTGGAGCAGGAAACCCGGGACCCGCGAATGGTCCGGGGAAGGGAGGTTCCGGCACCACCCGGTGAAGGGTTCCCACGAAAAGGTGAGCCGGTGCCCTGAGCCCGCTGGAGGGAACCCTTCGGGGCCCGGATCTCTCCATTCAGAAGATCTGATCGGCAAGCCCGACAACGAAGAAGGCCCGCTCGTCGAGCGGGCCTTCTTCGGTCCGGTGGGCTGAAGTCAATCGAAGTGGAGGCGGCAAACACCCATTTGATCATCGTTCCAGCAAGCGCGGCCGCCGCCATGCTACCCAGCATGATACCCAAAAATCGCCGACAGGAACCGGCCCCCGGGTTGCCCCGGCAGACGGTCGGGGGTATCTTCATAGGGAAACCCGATCGAAGGGGGGAAGGACCATGAACGCGACCAAGACACTTCGCCTGCCTGGTGAGCTTCACCGACGGTTGAAGCGGGCGGCTGCAAGGGCCGGGGTCACCATGCCAGAGTTCCTGCGGCGGTTGCTGACCAGACCGCCGATCCCCTCGGATGACCCGGTGTATCAGGCTTGCATAAACGCCCCGGACGACGATGAGCCATTCACCGATGAGGAACGCCAGGCGGTGACCGATGCCCGCAAGGAACCTTCCATCGGCTGGAATGACTGATGCCCTGGAAGCTGGCCAGGAAGCCGCGCTTTGACCGTGACCTGTCCGGCCTGGCGAAGCGGGAACAGGATCGAATCAGGAAGGCCGTGGAGGCGATGGTTGCCAACCCCAGCCGGGCGCATATCGTGAAGCTGGCCGGGAACCTGTGGCGCTTGCGGGTGGGTGACTGGCGGATCTTTTTCGAGATGGACAACGAGGCCGGCATCATCACCGCCCTTTCCGTGGCCCGCCGTTCGAGCAAGACCTACTGACCCGAGAGGACCAATGCCATGACCCAGCGCAACACCAGCCAGGCCCCGCCGAAGAAGCGGACCCCGAAGCCGGAACCCAACGCCGGCACGGCGATCCTGTTGCGCCTGGTCGAGGCACCTCAAGCCGGAGCTTGTGGAAGCCGTGAAGGATTCCCTTTCCGACCGAGCCCGGTCGCGCCAACGGCTCATGTTTGGGTCTTCAGGCTCTTGAGGATTTCCGCTTGGCTCCACCGGGAAGCCAGATCCTTGGGTATCCGGATCCGGACAGACCAATGCCCTCGGATGCATCTCAGGTATCGGGCCATGCATCCACCCCATACCCAAGTCGTGTGGGAAAAAATGTGGGTGCATCGGCAATGAATGCAAGGCAATGAAGAAGGCCCGCTCGTTGAGCGGGCCTCCGCAACTCGGTGGAGCTGAAGGGATTCGAACCCTCGGCCTTCTGAATGCCATTCAGACGCGCTCCCAACTGCGCCACAGCCCCATTGGGTACCGTCCATCATACCGGGGGCGCGGCCGGAAGTCAAGAAAATTCGACCGCCGTCGGCGGAAAACGAGTTGTCTGGATATTTCCGGCCATCCTTCGCGATCGGAAGGTTTCCTGATCAACCGGGACTGCCCCTGGCCGATCCCCCGTGGGTGAATCAGTCCAAGATCCCCCCGGAAATCGGCCTGCGAAGCAACTATGAGGAACTCCGCGGAGTTTCCTGGGTGTTTGACACCCATTCATTCCCCCTGCTACAGTTCAGGTGTTCCGGGCTGTTCCCTTCCGGGGCGGGCGGAAAAACTTTGAACTTCTGCGGGCCGGCCGGCGTAGGGTCGGGTGGAGGGTGCCTATGCACTGCCAGGAATTCCGAAGCCACCTCGACTCGCTCGACTCGCTCGCCATTCCCGGGCCCCTGCTCGACCACGCCAAGGCCTGCCCCGATTGCCAGGCCCTGCTCCGGGCCGACCGCAAGGTGAGCGGCAGTCTGACCGTCATCGACCGGGCCACCCCCGCCGTCGATCTGACCCCCCGGATCATGGCCGCCATCGCCCGGGAACCCGCTCCCCGCGAAGGGGACGATTCCCCCTTCGAACGCCTCATGCAGATCCTGTTCCCTGACACCCTCGTCAAGAAGTCGCTGGCGCTTGCCTTCTGCCTCCTCATCCTGGCCATTCTCGCCCGGGAGACCGTCCTGCGACCCACCCCGCCCGCCGCCGAACCCGCCTGGGAAATGGCCCTGCTGGCGTTCGACCCCGCCCAGGTGCCCGCCCCCTGGGCCGCCCATCCCGCCTCGATCGCCCTGCCGCGGGGTCAGACCGTCAAGCCCGGGGCTGGCAGTCGCGTGGTTCTGACCCTGCCGGGGAGGGCCAGGGCCGAGATTGCCGACGGGGAGTTCGCCCCCCACGCCGCCGGCTTCCGCCTGCTGAGCGGCCGCGCCGAGGTGCAGGTCGAGAAGACCTCTCCGCTGACCCCCTTCACCATCGGAACCCCCTTCGCCGAGGTCGCCGTGATCGGCACCCGGTTCACTCTCGAGCTCTCCGCCGCCGACCTCCAGGTGTCGGTCAGCGAAGGCCGGGTCCGGGTGGTGCACTCCGCCGGTCTTCGCGAGGTGGGGCCCGGCGACAGCCTCGTCGTGGGAGCCGCCGGGTTCCTCGCCCCGGCTCCGGCTCTGTCTCCGGGTGCGGCGGACGTGGGGTCGGGCGCCGCGGCCGCCCCGCCCACCGGTTCGACCAGCTCACCCCTCGAGGAGGACAACCCCGGCCGCTGACCGGCTGACCCACCCCAGATGCAGCAGTCAGACGAAACTTCCGATCGGGATCTGGTGGCCGAGGCACTCCAGGGGCGGGTGGCCGCCTTCGAGGTCCTCGTCCAGCGCTACCAGGGGCTCGTCTTCAAGTTCCTCTTCCACTTCACGGGGCACCGCGGCGACGCCGAGGACGTCACCCAGGAGACCTTTCTCCAGTTCTACCGCAAGCTTCCCCAATACGATGCCGCCCGCCCCCTGAAGGCCTGGCTGTTCACCATGGCCCGGCATCTCGCCATCAGCCTTCACCGCCGCCAGGCCCCCGCCCCCATCGACCCGGCCATCATCGGCGATCTGGTGCGCGACGTGGCCACCGGCCCTGAAGCCGAGGTTCTCGAACGGGACGACGTCCGGGTGGTCCAGGAGACCCTGCACCAGCTGGCCGACGAGTTCCGGGAGGTGCTGGTCATGCGGTATCTGCTGGACATGCCTCTGCAGAAGGTGGCCGAAGTGCTGAATGTGCCCGAGGGGACGGTAAAATCACGCGTCTTCCATGCCCGGAATCAACTGCGCGAGGCCCTGCTCAGCCGGCAGAACCGCCAGGCCCAGATGGCCGGGGAAGGCTGAACGTTCCCCTCCCGCCCGGTCTTTCCCCCACCGGTGGCGGCAAAAGGCCTTGGGGAAGGGATGCCCTCAGTTTGGCTGGTGCCGGTAGAGGGTGTCGTCGAGACCGCCGGCGGGGGAGGCATCCGGGGAGGCCGTCCCGGGGCCCGCATCCTCGGAAAGGGAGGCGGGGTCGGGTTCGGTCGTTGAGGCCAGCCCCGCGGCCGGGGTGCCTGCCCCGGAGGGACCGGCGGCAGGTTGATCGTCCGGGAGGTTTGGCCGCCAGAGGAACGCCGCCTGGGCGGCCATCGGATCGACCTTCACCTCGCCGGGGGTCACGCGCACGGTCTCGAGGGCTTCGACTTTCACCGGGACCCGGCCGGGGCCGGTCGTGACTTCCAGGTGCCCTTCGAAAACCGAGGCCTCCATGCCCTGGGGACTGACGCTCAGCACGATCCGGCCATGGCCGGTGACCGATTCCCCGCTTCCGTGCCGGATGGTGAAGGGGGAGGAGGGGTGGCCGGGCCGGCCGATGCGCAGGCAGGCCATGCCCTGCTCCAGCCGGATGCCGGCGGGTTCGATGACAGCCGAGGTTTCCGGCAACAGCAGGAGGGCGGCATGGGTCTCGGGGGCGGCCGGACTGCCGGGTGACTGGAAGGAGAATTCGAGCGTTCCGGTGGGGCCGGCC
>CAZKPI010000310.1:5827-6044 GCA_964554555.1 uncultured bacterium | reverse complement strand
CCGGGCCGGCCGCTCCTGCCTGGAACGGCCCCCCGACCACCGCCGGACCGACCCTGCCTGACTTCCGGGGCCGGACCCTGCGCGACGTGGCCGCCGGTCTGAAACGCCTCGGCCTGAAGGGCCAGTTCGAGGGAACGGGCCTGGCGATCGGCCAGACGCCCGCCCCCGGCACCCCCCTGACCGGGTGCGACCGCCTGGTGATCCGCTTCTCCCCGCA
>CAZKPI010000310.1:5286-5817 GCA_964554555.1 uncultured bacterium | reverse complement strand
GGCCGCGGCCGCCCCATGACCCTGCGCCCCTCGCCCCTGCCGCGCCTCCCGGCTTCCCGTCCGGGCGGCCATTCCACCCCTCTTGGATGAACCGATGCCTTCCCTTCGCCAGCTCCACCCGCGTTCCGTGCTCGCCGCCATCGGCAACCAGGACACTCCGATCCAGAGTGTGGTCTACGACTCGCGCCAGGCGGGCCCCGGCTGTCTGTTCGTCGCCATGCCCGGCCAGACCCACGATGGCGCCGCCTTCCTGGCCGACGCCGTGGGACGGGGCGCCGCCGCGGTCGTCACCCAGGGCGACCTGACCGGGCTGACGGTGCCCGCCCTCCAGGTGCCCGACGCCCGCCGCGCCCTGTCCGAGATCGCCCGCGCCTTCCACGGCGACCCCAGCTCACGCCTCACCCTGGTGGGGATCACCGGCACCAAGGGCAAGACAACCACCACCTACCTCGTCCAGGCCATCCTGGCCCGGAAGTTCGGCACCGCCTTCCGGTTCGGCACCGTCGAATACGATCTCGGCTTCACCCGCCT
>CAZKPI010000310.1:4987-5276 GCA_964554555.1 uncultured bacterium | reverse complement strand
GCTGCCGCCGCCGTCCACCACGAGGTCGCCCAACGTCTCGCTGATGGCCGCCGCCCTCGACAAGGGAGTCACCGCCGGCGTCATGGAGGTCAGCTCCCACGCCCTGAAGACCTGGCGGGTCGAGGATCTGACCTTCGCGGCCGCCGGATTCTCCAACCTCTCGCTCGAGCACACCGAGTTCCATCCGACCATGGAGGATTATTTCCAGGCCAAACGGCGCCTGTTCCTCGACCTTCTGCCCCGCGGCCGGCCCGCCATCATCGCGGTCGATGACGAATACGGCCGCCGG
>CAZKPI010000310.1:0-4959 GCA_964554555.1 uncultured bacterium | reverse complement strand
CGGTTCCAGACCCTGAGCCTGACCGACCCCCGCGCCGATTTCCACGCGGCGCGCCTGACCCGCACCCCCGCCGGCCAGGCCTTCGACCTGGTCGCCCTCGGTCAGCGCATACCCCTCGAAATCCCCCTCGTGGGCGGGTTCAACGTGGCCAACGCCCTGATGGCGGCGGCCCTGGGCCACAGCGTGGGCGCCGACTGGACCGCGGTGGCCGCCGGCCTGGCCGCCGTGGGAACCGTTCCCGGCCGGTTTGAAGCGATCCCCAACTCCCGCGACCTGACCGTGATCGTCGATTACGCCCATTCCCCGGCCGCCCTCGAGAACGTGCTCCGGGCCGCCCGGCCAATGACCCGCTGTCGGCTGATCACGGTCTTCGGCTGTGGCGGCAACCGTTCGCACGAGAAGCGCCCGGTCATGGGGCGGCTGGCCGCCACCCTGTCGGACGTGACGGTGGTCACCTCCGACAACCCCCGCCAGGAGAAGCCCGAGGACATCATCGCCCAGATCGTCGCCGGGATCGACGCCGTTCCCGCCGCGGAGAAGGGCACCGTCCACGTCGAACCCGACCGTCACAAGGCCATCGAACTGGCCCTCTCCCTGGCCCGGCCCGGCGATCTCGTCCTGATCGCCGGCAAGGGCCACGAAACCGGCCAGACCTTCGCCGACCGCACCGTCCCCTTCGACGACCGCGAGGTCGCCCGCCACTGCCTGGAGGCCGCCACCCATGCCTGACTGGACCGCCCGCGACCTGGAACTGGGAACGCGCGGCACCTGGCGCAACGCCGTCCGCCGTGACCCCGCCGGCTTTTCCATCGACACCCGCACGCTCGCGCCCGGCGAGGCGTTCTTCGCCATCACCGGCGAGCGGTTCGACGGCCACCAGTTCCTGCCCCAGGCCCTCCAGAAGCAGGCCGGAATCCTGATCGGTAGTCGTTTTCCGGACGAGGCGCTGGCCTCGGCCGCCTGCGGCTGTCTGGAGGTGGCCGACCCGCTGACCGCCCTGCAGGACCTTGCCCGCTATCAGCGCGCCCGGCACCCGGCCTTTTTCCTCGGCGTGACTGGCAGTAACGGCAAGACGACGACCAAGGAGATGCTCCGCCACCTGTTCGCCGGCGAGTCGGAAACCTGGGCCACGCCCGGCAACCTCAACAACCACATCGGCCTGCCCCTGAACCTGGTGCGACTGCCGGCCACCACGCGCACCGCCATCATCGAGATGGGGATGAACCACGCCGGCGAGATCCGCTTCCTGGCCGGCATCGCCCGCCCCGAGGCCGCCCTCATCACCAACGTCGGCCCGGCCCACATCGGCAACCTTGGCAGTCTGGAAAACATCGCCCGGGCCAAGGCCGAGATCCTCGAAGGCCTCCCCGACCGCTCCTTCGCCGTCGTCGACGGGGACAGCCCGTTCCTGCCGGTGTTCCGGCAGGCCACCCGCGCCCGCCTCATCACCTTCGGGTTCGGCCCCGCCTGCGACCTGCGGGGCCACGACCTGGAAACCGGCCCGGCCGGCACCGCCTGCCGCGTGTCCTGGCAGGGCGAGAAAGGCCGGCTGACCCTGGGCCTGCTGGGCCGCCACAACATCATGAACGCCCTGGCGGCGCTGGCCATGTTCACCGCCCGCGGCTACCCGCTCGCCACCGGCCTGGAGCGTCTCGCCGCCTTCCGCCCGGTTGCGGCCCGCATGGAGTCGCACGAGGTGGGCGGGGTGCGGGTCATCCTCGACTGCTACAACGCCAACCCCGCCTCGATGCTCGAGGCGGTGGAGTTCCTGCGCGGCTGTCCCGGCCGGCGCCTGGCCGTGCTCGGCGACATGAAGGAACTGGGCGACCAGTCCGCCGCGTTCCACCGGCAGGTGGGCGAGGCCGTGGCCCGGGCCGGCCTCGACGTGCTGGTCGCGGTCGGCGCCGACGCCCGCTTCATGGCCGAGGGGGCGAGAACCGGGGGAATGGCCGCCGCGGCCGTTCACCACTGCCCCGACACCGGCGAGGCCGCCCGGCTCCTGCCCGGCCTGCTGGCCCCCGGCAGTCTCGTTCTGCTGAAAGCCAGCCGCGGGATGCACTTCGAGGCCATCTCCCGGGCGGTCTTCCCGACCCTGCCGCTCGACCTGCACTGACATCCGGCCCAGGAGGCTCCATGCTCAGCACCCTCTTCCCGACCCTGGCGGTCCGAGTCGTCCTTTCCGCGGTCACCTCCTTTGTCCTGGCACTGATCATCGGCCCCCGCGTCATCGACGCCCTGAAGGGGCGCCAGATCGGCCAGACCATCCGGGAAGAGGGGGTGCAGGAACACCGGAAGAAGGCCGGAATCCCCACCATGGGCGGGGTGATCTTCCTGGTGCCGGCGGTGCTCGCCACCCTGCTGTTCGCCGGCCTCAACCTGTACGTGAGCCTGGGCCTGGTGCTCTGCCTGGGCATGGCGGGTCTGGGCATGATGGACGACCTCACCAAGGTCATCAAGGCCCGCTCCCTCGGCCTGACCCCGCGCCAGAAGCTGGTTGGCCAGATCGTCTGCGGGCTGGTGGCGGCGGTGGGTCTGCGCTACTTCCCGGCTGTCCCGTCGGAACTGCCCCTGCCCGCGGGGCAGGGAGGGGGAACCCTGCTGTTGGCCAACAGCTTCATCCAGGTGCCGCGGTGGGGTTTTCTCGACCTGGGGATGTTGTACCTGCCCTTCGTCACCTTTGTGGTCGTGGCCTTCACCAACGCGGTCAACCTGAACGACGGGCTGGACGGCCTGGCGGCCGGCTCCGTGGCCATCAGCCTGCTCCCCTTCACCATCGTCGCCTTCGTGACCGGACAGGCCGTCCTGGCGCGGGCGGCCGGCGTGGCATACACTCCCGGAACGGGTGAGCTGGCGGCCATGGCCGCCGCCCTCTTCGGGGGATGCCTCGGATTCCTCTGGTACAATGCCCACCCGGCGCAGGTGTTCATGGGCGACACCGGCTCGATGGGCCTGGGCGGGGCGGTGGCGGCGCTGGCCGTCTGCACGCGCACCGAACTGCTGGCCGTGGTCATCGGCGGCCTGTTCGTGGTCGAGGCCCTGTCGGTGGTCCTGCAGGTCTCCTATTTCAAATGGACGAAAGGCCAGCGCATCTTCCGCATGAGCCCCATCCACCATCACTTCGAACTCTGCGGATGGGCGGAGGAGAAGGTGGTGACCCGGTTCTGGATCGTCGGCGCGGCCCTGGCCCTGGCCGGCCTGAGCCTGTTTGCCAGCCGTCTGCTGGCCAGCTGACCCTTGGGCAACGTTGACTGGTGAGCGGCCGGACGGGAAAAGGGTAGCCGTGGATGGACGCGGATAGACGCGGATGAGGGCCAGCGGGAATCTGCGCGTTTCACCGCCTAACAGCGGCAAGGACATCGGTTCCAGCGTCCAGCGGGGAAAGCCCCTCAACCCATTGCACCGCGTGAAAACTCATCGATGACAGGGGCCTGTCAGGCCCGATCGAACCTACCGGCGATCAACCCAACATCAATAGTGGCGCCAACAAAGGTCTGAAATCCATCCGGCCCTCATCCAGCCGCATCCGCGCTCATCTGCGTTCATCTGCGGCCATTCTTATCCCGTCCGTTCCCTCCGACTCGGCTTCGAAAAAGGTGCCCGGGAACAAAAAACCCGGCACCTGCCGGGGAAAGCAATTGGGATGTTGAGGACCTGAAAAACAGGTCAGAGAACCCGTTTACCGGTAGTTGATGGTCATCTGGATGGTGGACAGCCGGATGTCGGCCACGGCGAGATTGCGGGCGGCCAGGTAATACATGGCGCTGGGATTGTTCCGGACAAACTCGGTCACATCGACCTCGTAATGGGAGGGAGTGGGATTGGTGGCGTAGAACTCGCCAAGGAGACTGCCCAGGACGGCGTTGTTGCCGACCCACCAGGTCCCGAGGTTGGTGAGGATCTGGACCTGCTGGGTGGTGTTGAGGTAGGTGTTGAACCGGCCCGCCCCGGCCGAGTGGTATTCGGCGTCATAGGCGACCGTGACCTTGGTGAAGGCGAGGCTGACGAAATCAATGCTCACCGGGGTTTCGAGGGCGACCTCACCATACAGGGCATTGGCATCGGCCAGGGGATACCGGAGGGAGAACCAGCCGGTGTTGGCGACCGAGCTTTTGATCACGGCGGGGTTCATCTCGGCGCTGACCTGGGCCACCTGACCGGCGACGACCTGCACTTCGAACGATTTGTCGAGATAGTCGGGGTGGGTCAGGGCCAGAGTGTAGGCGCCGGCTTCCAGATCGGAGAAGCTGAAGGCACCGGCCGCATCGGTGGTGGCAGTCATCTGGCCCAGGACGACGCTGACACCGGACAGAGGAGTCTTCTTCACGTAGTCGAGAACGGTGCCGCTGACATCACCCTTGGTGACAGGAACGGGCTTGGCCACGAGAGTGGAGCTGATCTTCACGATGGGGGTGAGGATGAACTTCGGGTTTTTATCCGAACCTCTCTCTTTCAGCAGTTTGTGGAGGAATTTGATGGTCAGAACGGTGTCGTAGCCGTCCTGAATGGAGAACCGGCCGAGGAAGCGGATGCGGTTGCTGGGGACCTTGACCTCACAGGACTTGCCGGAAACGACAGCGCGGGCCGATTTCACCTTGAACTCGAGATATGTGTAGGTGCCGGCGGGCAGATTGAGTTCGGCCAGGAGCTGGGACAGGGAGCTGGACGCCTTGAGGTCGATCTCCTTTTCCGGGAGCGGGACGAGGAAGGGTTTGCCGGAAGCCGCGTGAACCTTCATGTCACCAAGGGTGAGGAAGATGTTGTCTGCATCGGAACCGAGGAACTTCACCTTCAGGGCCCCGGCGGCGGCCGGGTACTTCTTGGAGGCCACGTGAGCAACGACATGGGGAGGAGCGGCGTAGGAATACTTCTTCAAAGAAGAGGTCCTCGTCGTGGACTTTGCCAGCACCTTGGCGGCCAGGAGTTCGGCGGCCTCGGCCTCGGCCATCACCACGCCGTCTT
>CAZKPI010000309.1:4885-6052 GCA_964554555.1 uncultured bacterium | reverse complement strand
TCCGCCGACGGTGGGCGGCCACGGGACCCGGCGGCCACCGCTGTCGCCGACCAACCGCCCCGCGGCTTCCGGGAGGGACTGGCTTCCCTCCTCGGGGCCATCGTTGCCGCGATCTCGCCCCCTTCCCTGAAATACTCCGTCCTGCCCTTCGTGGTCACGCTGACCCTGCTCGCGGCGTTTCTCTGGTCGGGCTGTGTCTGGTGGCCGGAGCTGGGAACCCGGTCCGTCCAAACGCCGGGCTGGGGGGGCTTCGTTCGGCAGGCGCAGGCCTGGCTGTGGTCGTTCGGTCTGGCGGTTTTCGGCCTGTTCACGGGGATGATTCTGTCGATCGCCGTCACCGAGCCGCTGTGCGGCGCGCTCGGCATCATCGACCGGCTGGTCCTCCTCCAGAAGGATGAACTCACGCCCCAGGCGCGATGGCAGGCGCCCGGCGGCGGGGCCGCCGTCCGGCGCGCCCTGAAGGTGCTGGCGGTGGGGCTCTGTATCCAGGTTCCCGCCCAGGGCCTGGCGGCGGGAGCCTTCCTGCTCGACCTCATCCCCTTCGTCGGGCCCCTGCTCGGCCTGTTCCTCACGGTGCCGAGCCTGCTGTTGGCGGCCCTGGCGATGGCCTGGAACCTTGCGGACTACCCGTTCTCTCTGGCGGGCTGGGGGGTTCGCCAGCGGCTCGCCTGGCTGTGGCGGCACCGGCGGGCGGCCCTGGGCCTCTGCCTGCCCCTCACCATGCTGTCGTTCTTCCTGGCCCCGCTCGTCCTGCCGGTGGGGGTGATCGGGGTCACCCGGTTGTTCCTGCGCACTCTTCCCCCGCCGGACCAGTCGACCGCCTGAGGAGAGGGGCCCCCGGGATCAGGTCGGGCCAGTCGATCCCGGGAGGGCGGGGCCTTGCCGGCAGGCCGCGTCAGGGAGCGGGTGCCACCGGGGTGATATCGCCGTCGAACGGGGAGGTCGAAGCGGGGGCGGGGCCCGCCGGGTCGAGGGCGACGAAGGCGGCCAGCCGCTGGATCGAGTCAAGCCTGAGCAAGTCAGGGTGGGCGGCGACGGCGGCGAGCATGGACTTGCCGACCGCCTGCAGGCGGCGAACCCGGACGGGGGAGGGGGTGCGGGCGGCCAATTGCCAGCGGCCGAGGGCGGCGATCTCGTCGGCGGCCCGGGCCAGGCTGATGCGGGCAT
>CAZKPI010000309.1:0-4869 GCA_964554555.1 uncultured bacterium | reverse complement strand
CCCGTCTCGCGGGCCAGCCACAGCAGGCGCCTGGCCAGGGGACTGCCGGTGCCGCAGAGGGCCGGGTCACGCCCCAGGCCGAGCACGGGCGGCAGGGCGGCCCAGATGGCGGTGCGCTCGGCCAGTTCGGCATCGCTCAGCAGGAGGGGCCCGGCGTCGGGAATGGCGGAACCGCGGGTGACCTCGTGGATGAACCGGGCCCCGGCCCGCCAGGCATGGTCCTTTTCCACCATGACGAAATTGTTGTCAGCGCCGGGGTTGCCGTAGGACCAGGTCAGCAGGCCGGCATACCCTTTCCGGGCCTCGCGCAGATAGGCCCGCCAGTTCTTTTCCTGCCGGGTGTAGCCGGCGTCGGGGGTCTCGGTCTTGGGCCCGCATTCGCCGATGATGACCGGCCGGTCGAGCCCGAGATCGCGGGCATGGGGCAGGACCGGGTCGTCGCGATAGGAGTGCCAGTCGTAGAAATCGAGGCCGAGGCCGGAGAACCGGCCGGCCTTCAGGTTGCGTTCCTCGTTCCAGCCGCTGGTGCAGGTGACCTTGATGCCGGGGACAGCGGCGTGGAAGGCATCGGCGCAGGCTTTGATGAAGGTCCGCATCTGATTCCAGGAACAGCCGAGGCGGGGGTTCTTGCCGCCGGTCAAAGCGTCAAGCCCGCCCACCGCGCCGTCAGCCTCGTTGATGATGTCGACGGCAAAGAAGGCCGGGTGCCCGGCGAACTCTTTCAGGAAGGGGACCGCGGCATTCTTCAGGTAGGAGGCGCGCACTTTCGGGTCGGTGATGATGCGCATGTGGCGGCCGTCCTGCTCCTCCCGGATCAGATGATTGAGGAGCGACCAGTAGACCATGACGCGGTGCCGGGCGGCGGTGTCCATCAGGATGCGAACGTTGGCCAGAAAGACCGGGTCGAGACCGGTGACCTCGTGGTAGGGATACTTCGGATCGGTGGTCAGGTCGGGGGTGAAGGTCAGCCCTTCCTGGCGTTCGAAAGCCCAGATGCGCACCACCGGACAGCCCATCTTCTCGAGGTTGGCGAAGACCGTCTCGCACAGTTCCGGCGTGAAGACCGGGTTCCACCCCCCCTCGGCGTGGTTGACCCCGATGTCGGCGCCGTAATTGCCGTTGAACCAGGCGAGGTTGGTGCCGAACACGAACCACCGGTCAAGCCGCTCGATAGGCCCGGCGGCCCGGGCGGGGGCGGCCGTCGCGGCCACGAGAACCAGGACGGCGAGCAGGAGGGGCAGGACGGGGCGAAGGTTCGGCATGGCGTATTCCTCCGAAAATCTCGAAGCCTGTTCTTCCATTATAGCCAGTCTTTCCAGGGGTATGGGCCTTTCAACCAACTCTCCAGGGCCAGCGCCAACCTCAGGAACCGCGGTCAGCGCGGGAGGAGGTAGACTCCTCCCTACCGCCTCGCCAGGGGCCGGCGGCCCCTGGACCCCTCTGTTGTCTGCCTGCCGCACGCGCCGCGGTCGGCAGGCCGTTCGCCCGCTTCGCGGCCCCTCCCGACCGTGCGTCTCCCGGCCAATGCCGGCTTCAGGTCGGCGTCTGCCCTGCCGCCTCCCTGAACCCCCGGGCAGGAGACGGCGGGGCATGACAACATGGATCTTTCCGCCTTACCGGCGCTTGGGGGGACGGGCGGGGACAGGGTCCGAGGGCCGGCTTGGTTCCCGGTCGCCCCCCTCGGCCGGGACGGAATCGGCCAGGGCCTCCAGTGAACGGCTGGCGAGCAGTTCGCGGAGGACCGGGGTCCGCGGGGGGATCATGGTGATGCGCGCCTGACTCTCAGCGAGCTTCTGGGCCTCGAGGATCTCGAACATGGCGGCGGCGATCTCCGGGTCCATGGAGATTTCGCGCAGGGCTTCACCGACGATCTTCGGACGAACGGCGGCCGCCTTGGCGAACTCGGCGGCCGCCTGGTTTTCAGCGGTGCTGGTGATGATGCTCACCTGGTTGGCTCCGTCCTGCTTGATGGCCGAGGTGACCTGCCGGAGCCGGTTGACGACCTTCTCCTGGATCTGGGCGATCATGCGGGCGTCGCGGAAATGGACTTTGCGGATGTAGACCGAACCGACGCGGTAGCCCCAGTCGGCCGACTGCGAGGAGACCTCCTGCCGGACCTTCTGGCTCATTTCGTGGCGGTCCTCGAGCATGTCGGCCAGTTTCATGTTGCTGAGACACCGCACGGTGGCACTGCAGACGTTGGCGGCAAGCGAAGCCTGGGGGTTGGCGTTTTTGAACAGGAAGGCGACGGGGTCGGTGATGAACATCTCGTACCAGATGCCGATGCCCATGGGGGCCCCTTCCTCGGAGTTGACCGGCTGACTGCGCAGGTATTCCTGGTCGATGCGCATGTCGACCTCGTAGCAGGTGCCGAGCAGATGGATGACGGGGGCCATCAGGCCCAGGTGCCAGGGGAGGAAGTAGAGGCCGGGCTCCTTGAGGACGGCAAGGATCTTCCCGAACAGGACATAGACGTGACAGCGGCCTTCGCGGACGATGGCGTACAGGCCGAAGACCCGCAACAGCCAGAGGAGGAAGGGCATGCCGATGAGACAGCCGAAGAAGGTGGTGAAAAAGCCGGTGACAAACTCTTCCATCACTTCTCCTCCTCCAGGATCACCTGCCGCACCTTGCTGTAGAGCGCGAGTTTGACGTTGCGCACATAGGCCCGCAGGACCTCAGGGCCACTGCGTTTCAGCTCGACGAGCTGTTGGAACAGGCTCTTGAGGGGTTCGATCTCGGAACGCGCGCGCAGGGTCTCAATCTCGGTGGCCCGCTTCGACTGCACGATCTTCTGGTCGGCGGCGGCCTGGGCCAGGCTGATCTCGGAACTGACTTCGTTGTGGGCCGTGTTGATGGCCGCCAGGGCCCTTTCGACCTCGTCGGGCGGATCGATGCTGGTGATCAGCGAGGCTTCGAGGGTGATGCCGTAGCGGCCGACCGACTGCTGGCACTCGCGCACCATATGCTCGTTGATCTCGTGGAGATTCTTGCGCAGGTCATTGATCGAGATGCCGCTGGCCGCGCCCGCCTCGTCGGCCTTCTTGGCCTCGTAATTGGCGATGCGTTCGCGCAATACCGAGACAAAGTACCCCATGACGTGGACCAGCGGGTTTTTCACGCCGAAGAGGTAGGCATAGAGGTTCTGCTCGCTCACCCGATAGCGGATCTGGCCGCCCAGCCTGGTGTCGAGCTGGTCCTTGGTGACCGCGTCAAGGAACTGGCCGTGGTGGTTGGCTTCCGGATCTTCGAGGTCCTTGGCCATGTTGATGGTCTGGGTGGCCAGCGACACTTTGTGGATCTCCTCCCAGGGAAATTTGAAATAGGGTCCACCCGGGGGGATGACCACCAGTTGCGGATAGGCATACCGCTCCCGTTCGTCGTCCATCATGCCGAGGGCCACCGGCGAATGAAGCGTGGTCTTGCCCTCGATGCGCTGGGCCCGGCCGAAGACGGTCTTGACCGCCCGCTCGTTCTGATCGACCGTGTAAATGCCGGCCCAGAGGTAATTGAGCAGGAACCAGACCACGAAGCCGGCCCCGCACCCCATCAGGAATTCCATCTGCCCCTCCCGTCATTCGGAAGCGGCCCCGGCCGCCGGGGTCACTTCTCCTTCATGGTCCAGACGCCGTCCCAGTCCGCGGGGGGCGGATGGTCGACGAAGACCTCACAGCGTTCGAGATACATCTTGACGAGGTGGTCGTCGGGCCGGATCTTCTCGGCCTCGAGGAAGGCGCGGCCCGCCCCCGGGAAGTCGCGGCCGCGGTAGGCCTCCTGCCCGCACCGGTAGTGGGCAAGGAAGTCCTGGAACCCACTGCCGAGAACGGCTTCCGGGTCGAACACCTCGTGAACCCAGACCGGCTGCTGCTTCCCCTTCACCCGCAGGCAATCGACCTCCCGGGTCAGGTAGGACCGCTTCAGCTGGCGGAGGGTCAGCTCGCTGATCAGGATGCCGGTATGGTAGAACTTGCAGGCGCTTTCCAGGCGCGAGGCGAGGTTCACCCCGTCGCCGATCACCGTGTAGTCCATGCGCTTGAGGGAACCGATGTTCCCGACCAGCACCTTGTCGGTGTTGATGCCGATGCCGATGCCGAGCGGGGGCTGGCCGGCCTCGGCCCGCGCCACGTTGAGGGCGCGCAGGGCCCGCATCATCTCGACGGCGGTGGTGACGGCGCGGTCGGCATCCTCGCCCGACGGGAAGGGCGTGCCGAACACCGACAGGATGGCGTCGCCGATGTACTTGTCGAGGATGCCGCCGTTTTTGAAGATGATCTCGACCATCTCGGTGAAGTAGGCGTTGAGGAAGGCCACCGTCTCCTGCGGGCCGATGGCCTCGGAGATGCTGGTGAACCCCCGGATGTCGGAGAACAGCACCGACACCTCCTGGATCTGGCCGCCCAGCACCGCCTCGGCATCGGCGAGCCGCTCGGCCACCTCCTTGGGCATGTAGCGCGAGAGGGCGCCCCGCAGGCGCTTTTCCTTGGTCACATCCTCGACCACCACCAGGGCGCCCATCGGCTCCTGCTTAGTGTTGTGGAGGGGAACCCCGCTGAAGTTGACGTAGGCGGTGCGGTCCCCGGCCTGGGCGATCTCGGCGTCGAGCGACAGGTCGGTCTTGCCCGAGGCGAGCACCCGCTCGACGCGCTCGGCGATCCAGTGGTTGCGGCCGGAAAAGAACTCCTCGACCCCCTTGCCGATGATCTGGGAGCGGTCGACCGCGAAGGTGCGCAGGGCGGCCGTGTTGGCGGTCTCGATGCGGCGGCGCTCGTTGAGGGTGACAACGCCGGTGTTGAGGCTTTCGAGGACGCTCTCGTTGTGTGGACTTTCGTACATTTAGGCCGCCCTGGATATTGAATCGATCAGGAGTTC
>CAZKPI010000308.1:0-6054 GCA_964554555.1 uncultured bacterium | reverse complement strand
GCCGCCCAGGCCGGAGCCGCGCAGGCTGGAGCCGCGCAGGCCGGAGCCGCGCAGACGGCCGGCGGGAGCGACCCACTGGCCGCCTTCGAGGCCAACGGGCACCGGGTCCGCGAGCGGCTCGACCTCGACGGGGACGGCATCCCCGAGGAGATCTCCCTGCGCCCGGGCGGGCACGACCCGGCGGGCGCGGCCGCCCGTTTCCACCTGGTCGTGGAGAAGGTCGCCGGCGCAAGCCGGCAGTGCCTGTGGGAGGATACCGCGAACGAGTTCCCCTTCGTCATCGCCGACTACGGCGTCGAGGACCTCGCCGCCGCCGGGGATCTCGACGGGGACGGCCGGATCGAGATCGTCTCGACCGAGCCCGCCTCCGACGTCAGCCCGGTGCGGTTCCGCCTCCTGCGCTGGGATGGCAAGCGGTTCGTGCTGGTCCGCCGCGCCTTCCTGGTCTCGCCCGGCACCGCCGCCGAGGGCTTCCGCTGGCAGGATGCGGAACCGCCCGCCGAGGCCCCGCATCCCTGGCTCTACTCCATCAAGGCCACGGAGCCCGGCCGGCCGCTGAGCGCCTGGTCCTACTGGAAGGGCGAGGCCGCCGAGGTGGCCGGCCGCTTTGGGCCCGACGGCTTCCGCACCGAGGAACCGTCCCGGTAAAGCCGTTCGGGCCGCCCCCCGGCTGTCAAAACCGGCCGGCCATCAGGGCCGGCCGCGGTTCACTCAATAACCGCCGGGCGCGCCGCCGGTGTTGAGGTGGAAATCGCCGGATTTGAGGTCCACCTGGCCCCCCGCCTTGATGTTCACCGAGTTGCCCGTTCCGTCGTCGGTATGGACCGACCCGTCCGGCGAGACCTCGGCGGCCTTCTTGCCGGACACGGCTTTCACGTCGCCGCCGGCGTCGACCTCGGCATGGTCATCCCCGGCATCGGCCCGCACCGCACCGCCCGCCGTCTCGACCGAGCCGGCCGCGACTTCCGTCAGGGGCAGGTTGCAGGCCGGGCAGTCGCCCGCCTCGTCCGAGGTAAACCCACAGCGGGAGCAGACAAAGGTCTTTCCCTCCACCCCGCTCTGCCCGGCGTCCTCTTCCTCTTCGGCCTCGTCGTCCTTCGTTCCGGCACCATCGGCCGCCGAGTCATCCTGTTTCTCGTCGGTCAGGCCTTCCTCTGCCCCGGAGGAATCGCCGGCTGAGCTCACCGCTTCATCGCCCGGGGAGTTGTCGTCCTCCCCTCGAACCGCTGTCGGGTGCCCTCCGAGGAACAACCCGCCGCCAATGAAGACGGCAACCAGGGCCACGACCATGAACCACCGGATCAGACGTTTCGTTTCCATTCATGCCTCCTTCGAGCTGTCCCGCCAGGGTAACACAATTTCCCGCCATCACGCCAGCGGCAGGACCGGCCCGCGTTCAGGCCGCTTCCGAGGTCCGCCCGAGCACCGTGCGCCATTGCACATACAGGATCATCGCGGACCCGGCCCAAAAGCAGGTCAGCAGGGCGAACTCGACGGCGGGCAGGCCCACCGTCGACAGGAAGCGGCCTTCCAGCCAGGAGGCGAGGGAAAGGCCCGCCCAGGCGGTGAGGGTATTCAGACTGCCAAACACCGTCATGTTCTGCGCCTGCGGGAACATGCGCGGAATGGTCAGCACCACGGCCATGCAGTAGACCCGGTCGAGCATCATGAACACGGTGATCGCCGCCAGCGCCCACCCGTATTCCAGCCGCCCGGACAGAAAGACGGCCAGCAGAACCCCCGACCCGATCAGACTGCCAAGGAAGGCGGGGCCGTGGCCCCACCGGCGCACCAGGCCGGGGACCCCGAAATTGACCGCGGCTTCGGCCAGGCCGATGACGAACAGGGCCAGCGCCAGGGCTTCCCCCGTCACCCCGTAATGGGCGGCGAACCAGATGCCGGACAGGGCGTAGAACCCGAAATAGCACATCCGGTTCACCGTGAAGCCCAGGTAATACGGCATCGCCAGCGGCACCCGCAGGGCCGCCCCGTAGTCGGCCGCGACCGCTCCCAGGGCGAAGGGCTTCTTGTTCCCTTCCGGCCTCGTTCCCATCAGCCAGGCCAGGGTGCCGCCGGCCGCCAGGATCACCGCAAACCCGCCCCAGAAGGAGGCCTGCCAGGTGAGGCGGGCCGCCCCGACCGCGGCCAGGGGAACCCCGATCGCCGTGGCCAGCGGGCGGGCCGACATCAGCACGGTCATCATCGCCTGGTAGAACGCCCGGCTGACCCCGTAGAAGGTCAGCCACCACAGGCAGGACGCCAGCAGGCCGGCCGCGAACCCGCTCACCAGACGGAAGACCAGGGCAAGGCCGAAGTCGGCCGTTCCCAGGAATCCGGCGAGGCCGATCAGCAAGCCGCCCACCCCAGCCGCCAGCAGGCGGGCCGCCGGGAAGCTGGCCGTCAGGGCCGGCCCGACCAGCACCCCGGCCACGGTTCCGGCCGTGCACCAGGAGATCAGGTGCAGGGCCCGCTCCGGGGTCACCCCGAACTGTCCCGCCACCGGGCGGACCAGCGGGGCCACCGCGCTGTCGATGGTCGAGAAGGCGAAGATCAGGGCGAAGGACATCACCACCAGGCCCCACTCGCGCCCCGCCCCGGCCTCCGCGACGGCCCCCCCCGGCACCGGGCCGGGGCCAGAACCCCCTTCGGGGGCGGCCGGGACGCCGGAACCCATCCCCTCCCCAGCTTCGGGATCATTTCCGGCAGGAGGGCGGGGAAGCCCCCCCTGGTCAGGGGCTGGTGAAACGCGGAGGGGGGTGGGGCATCCAGCCGCCGGGACGGCCCGCAAGCCGGCGGGCTTCGTCTGGCGTCGTTCCTTCGCCATGGCGGCTGACCTCAGGCCAACGCCTGCTTGACGAGGTCCCACGCCCGGCCAACCCAGGTGTGGTCGGGCCCGAACACGGCGATCCCCGCCCGCCCGTCGCGCGGCGGCAGAATGGGGGTCACCCCGCGAGCGGCCCCCCCCCGCTGGGTCAGCAACAAGGCCTGGCCGTCCAGGTGCACGGCGGCGAGCCTTGCGAGCAGGGCAGAGAAGGAATCGACCCGTTCCCCCACGGGGGTGTTTTCGAGGAACCACACGCATAGCCCGTCGGCGGCCGGCCCGCCGATGGCCCGCCCCCAGTCCAGGATGTGGGCCAGTCCGTTGTGCCGGAAGTTGGCCTCGATCGCCACCAGTTCCTGGTGCCCGTCGTGGTCGATCACGCCCCAGTCGAGGTTCAGGTAGCCCCTCATCCCCTCGGCCCGCAGGGCTTCGGCCAGCCGGGCCGTGTCGCGGGCGGCCCGCGCCGCCAGGGCCGCATCGGCCGCGGGCGCCCGGAATCCCACCCACCGGCCGCCGTCGAACGCCTGCTCGTCGGTCCCGCGGCAGACGCACCCCTCGTCCGCGACCTCGACCACCACGCCGATGGTGGAAGCGAAGGGCAGAACCGGCTCGATCAGGACCTGCCCCGGCCGGAACCAGCCGGGCAGGCGGTCGCGCAGGGTCTCCGGATCACCGGCCAGGTTTCCCAGGCCCCCTCCGCTCTGGGTGCGGCGCAGGATCAGCCGGCCGTCGGGCCCGGGCGGGATCCGGAACGTCTGCTGGCGGGCCTCGGCGGCCGACCCGGCCACGGTGCCGGGAATCACCGGCAACCCGGCCGCCCGGGCCAGTTTTTTGAAGGCGTGCTTGTCGTTCACCCGCTCGATGCGGCCCTGATCGACCACCGCCCGCGGACTGCGCCCGCCCGGGATGCCCAGGGCCTCGCCGAGCCGGTGGGTGCGCGGGGTCTCGAGATAGGGCTCCAGACGCCAGTCGCCCGTCGCGACCAGGGCCCGCACCTGCGCGAACACCTGCCGGTCGGCCTGGACGGCCTCGGCCAGGAACCAGGGCGAAGGCCGGACCCCGGGAACCAGGATCGGCAGTGGTTCCTTCCCGAACCCGCCTGCCTGCCGGACGTAGGTTCTGACCTCGGCCGGCACCGGATGCGAGACCAGCAGGGCGTCGCCGGGCGACAGGTGGAACGGGAACCGGGGGGCCATGCCCTCCAGCTTGGGCAGGAGCCAGCCGTCATCGGCGGGTCCGCGCGGGGCAAAGACCTCCTCGACGTTGGCCAGCCAGAGGCGCCGCACGGGGCGGGAACGGGACCGGTCAGGCATAGAAGGTGCCGTCGCACAGCGGGCACAGGCGGCGGTCAACCTCGGCCTCGGACCCGCGGTTCTTCAGGGAACAGAGCACGAACGAGAACCCCCCGTCGCGCAGGAGTCTGGCCGCCCGCTCGGCGGACGCCCGCCGCAGGGAGGGCTTGACCGAAAAGTAGACCGTTTCGGCCTCGGCCGGCAGATACTGCCGGTCGGCGCTGATGTCAAAGACTTCGAGCAGTCGGTCGGTTGCGGCGCCGCCCAGGCGGGCCCGGAAGGCGGCGATCATGGGCGGGTTGACCAGCAGGTAGGAGAACATGACCCGCCGGAGACCGGCGGCGGCCAGCCCGTCCAGGAACCGCCGCAGGTCCGCCTCGCCGTCCTCCACGCCGACCAGCAGGGGGTCGAGATGCACCGTCACCTGGACCCCCCGCTCCTGCAGACAGGCGGCCGCCCGCAGTCGGTCGGCCACGGGCGGCACCGCGGGCCCCTCCAGGCGGAACCGCCCCTCCGGCTTGGCCACCACGTTGTAGGACACCTTCCGGGGACTGGCCGCCATCAGCTCGAGACAGGCCTGGTCAGGGACGCCCTTCGTGGTCACGATGATCCGCTCGACGGGGGACTCCAGCATGGCCTGCAGGACCCGCGCCGCCAGTCCGTCGGCCAGGAAGCGCGGCAGGAAGAAATCCGTGTAGCGCGACAGTTTCAGGATCCGGATATCGCCGGCGGCCAGCCGGGCCCGCACGGCGGCGGGCAGGTCGCCGGGGGGCAGGAGGGGCCGCGCCGCGGCGAACTCCCCGGCCCCGACGGCATCTTGTACAACTTTACGATATCTGGCATAGCAGTAGAGGCAGTCGTGGTCACAGCCGACCCACGGCTCGCCATAGTGGTAGCGCCCGTGCCAGCAGGTGCCCAGCGCCCCGGGGGCGAAGAGGGTGAGGGGTTCATCGGCCATGGCCGATCTCCCGGCAGGCCAGGATCCCGCCGTAGAAGCAGGTCCGCTGGTAGCGGCCGGTGACGGTGAACCCGCCGGCCCGCAAGGCGGCTTCCCAGGCGGCGAACCCGGTGGGGAACTCGTCCCGGAGGGTGGACAGCACGTCGGCCCGGACGGCCGGCCAGCGGTCGCCGTACCAGACCTCGGCGTCGGCCAGGACCTGCGGCAGGTGCTCCTCGAGGGCGGCCCGGTCGAAGGTGAAGATGCCGTCCTCGATGAGGAACAGCCCGCCGGGGGCGAAGGCGGGGCCGACCCGGGCAAAGAAGGCCGCCTTGTCGGGGTCGGTGAGGTGGTGCAGGGATTTGCGCGCCACCGCCCGGGTGACCGGCGGGCCGGCCAGGTCGCAGGTCAGGAACGTCCCCTCGCGCACTTCGGCGTGGGGCCAGGGGGCGACGGCGGCCCGGGCGAGGGCCGCCTGCCGCGGCGAGCCGTCGATGCCCAGCGCCCGCGCCACGAGCGGGGCAACGGCGGCCAGCAGTTCGCCGTTCCCGCACCCGAAATCGACAAAGACATCGGCCGGCCCGAGCCCCAACGGGGCCAGGAACCGTCCGATCTCTCCATCGCGGAAGCCATACTGCCGGTTGTACCGGTCGGCATACCCGCCTTCCTGCCACTGGTCGACCACGTCGCCTCCCGGGCGGCATCCCGCCCCAGGCCATTGTAGGGGAATTCCGCCCCCGGCACAACGGATTTCCCCGCCCGCCGGGTTCCATTCGGGGGAACGGCCGCGGTCCGGCCCGTTCGCCCGTGGGGGACGCCGGGCCTGGGCGGGAGAGGGCCGGACCTTCCCGTCTCTGCCCGCCGGCAGACCATCGCCAGGGCGGCCGGCCGCATTCCAGGCAGGTTGCCAAGCGGCTTGGGATCAGCCATAATGGCGCCACATCCCCCGCAACGGAGGCTTTCCATGACGGCCAATGGCACCGGTTTCCGCGACGGCTGGGGCT
>CAZKPI010000307.1:0-6087 GCA_964554555.1 uncultured bacterium | reverse complement strand
AAGGGCGGGTTCTTCCCCGTTCCCCCGGACGGCCAGGCGAAGGTTCGGCCGGCCTCGTGGGGTGCGATGTTCCCGGCGCCGGGGGCGGCGTGCCGGAACCGCGGATGGCCGCCCTGCCTCTGCACCCGAGCGACCAGTGGCCCGCCTTTCCCGGCCCGTCGGCCGGCCGCCACCACGTTCTGCGGCGCCTGCGCGACCTGGCGGCGGCGACCGGCCTTCCCCAGCATACGCGGGCCCGCCTCGGCCGGACCGAATATCTGCTGACCGCGATGCCCGGCGGCGAGCTCGACGGCTATGTCCTGGTGCTGGCCCGGCCCTACCGGGAGATCCTTGACCAGACCGGGCGGCTGAGCGTGCAGGCCGCCTTTCTGGCCGTCTTTCTCCTCCTGGTGGCGGGCGGGGTGGCGGCCTGGACCTCCCGCCGCCTGCTGGACCCGATTGCCGGCCTGCAGAGGGGGTTGGCGGCCATGCGGGAACGGCGGTTCACGGTCCGGGTGCCCCTGGCGTCCATCGCGGACCTGGCCGAGGTGGCCGCCGGCTTCAACCGGGTCCTGGAAGGGATGCAGGAACTGCAGACAGCCCGCGTGGTGCAGGAGGCCCTGTGGCCGGCGGGGGAGCTCGTTGGCGAGGGGTGGAGCGTGCGGGCCAAGGCCCGGACCGCCTCCGACCTGGGAGGTGATTTCCACGACTGGTTCAAGCGGGAGGACGGGCGGTTGGTGTTCGCCATCGGAGACGTGGCCGGCCACGGGATCGCCTCGGCCCTGGTCGGGGCTTCGGCCAAGAGCCTCCTGGGGCTGTTGGCCCGGGAGACCGACGACCCGGTGGCCATCCTGACCGCCATGAACGCCACCTTCCTCGGGCAGACGGGGCGGATGCGGCCCATGACCTTCTGGGTCGGGGTCTTCGACCCGGTCTCGCGGCACCTGCGGTATTCCTGTGCCGGCCACCCCTACCCGGCCTTCTGGCCGATCAACCCGGCTGGCAGGGCCGGGATCCCGGCAGGGAAGGCGATGGACGGCGGGCCTGGGGGACGGCCCGACTCCGGAGGGGCCGGGGCGGGGGCGGGCGGTGCTCCGGAAGGGGCCCCCGTTGCCCCGGGCGGGGTCGATGGCCTTCCGGCCATCCAGCTGGGGATGGCCGGCTACCCCCTGGGTGCGCGGAAACATCCGGCCTACCGGGGCGGGGACCTGTCCCTGGCCGGCGGGGGCCGGGTGGTCCTCTTCACCGACGGGCTGATCGAGGCCTCGGGGGCGGGCGGACAGCCGTTCGGGTATGACCGGTTCGCCGGCGCCGCCGCGGCCACCCTCGCGCTTCCCCCCGCCGCGGCGGCGCTTTCCCTGTTCGATGAGGTGATCCGGTGGAGCGGCCGGGAGGTTCCCGAGGACGACCAGACCCTCGTTTTGCTCGATGTCGGAGGTCCCCCATGAGCCGGAGGGGGGGCTGGATCGCCCTTCTGCTGGCGGCCAATCTCGCCCTGGCCGTGTGGACCGCGGCGGAAGGGGTGCGGCGGCGCCACGACCGGGCGCGGGAAAGGCTGGAGCGGCGCCTGGGGCTGATGATCCGCCGCGACTCGCCCGAGGAGTTCTTCGCGGCGTTCGGGCGCGGCCTGTTCCAGTCCTGGCGGGGGCGGCCCCTGCCCCGCCCGGGTTGGTCGCGCCGGTTGGAGGCGCGAAGCCCCTTTTTCCGGTCCGGACTCCTGCAGGTGGTGCTGTCCGACGGGCAGGTTCAGGTGTTCCAGCGGCGGGGGATCCGGCGTCGCCTTCTGCCGCTCCAGCCGTTCCTATCCCTCGATTACCTGGCCCGATATCGGCTCCTCCCGCCGAGGGAGCGGGTGGTCCGCCGCCGGGAGGCGCCCGACCTGATGGTGGTGCAATACCAGGATGTGCATGGAAAGGCCGGTGCAGGACGCTTGCAGATCCTGCATCTGCTGGTCGATCTCCGGCGGTTGTCGCGACGGGCCCTGATCCGGGACCTGGTCCGTCGGGCCCGGCGCCAGGGCGATCACCTCGTCTTTCTCGACCCGGCCGGGGCGGGGGGGCGCCCGATTGGCCCCGGGATGACGGCCGGTGAAGCCCTGGGATTGGCCAGGTCACAGGCTGGACGCGAGACCTGGGCGGCCGGCGCCCGCGGGAGCTGGACGTTCCTGCCGCGCCCCGGGGAGTACGTCCTGGCGGGGTTCACGCCCTGGCCGGCCCCGGTCGTTCCGGGGTGGGTCCTGGCCCTGCCGCTGGTCTGGCTTCCCCTCGTTTGGCGGTGGTCCCGGGAAGAGGGTGCGGCCCGGCCCGGGCTCGGGATCTTTCTGCCGACCAGCGTATTCGTGGCCGCCGGACTGCCCCTGGTGGTGACGGTGGTCCTGGGGGGAATGTTCCTCGACAACCGGCGGGCCGCCCTGGAGGCCGAGGAGTTGGGGGGGCTGGTCCGGCGTCTGCAGCACCTGGACAATCTGTTTCCTGTCTTCCTGGAGCGGTATGCCGGGGGGGTGAGGGACCTGCTCGAGGAAACCTCATCGGGTCGGCGTTCCGTTCCAGCGCTCGTCCAGCAGTTGAATGACCTGGAGATGAAATCGTTCTTCGAACACGGCTATCTCACCAGTTCGGCGGGTGTCCCCCTGCGGCACAGTTCCTACTTTGACGGCGCCCTGCGGCCCTTCCTGCGGCTTGCCCCCGGGCACCGCTGGAACCTTGCCCAGAAGCTGATTGGGAAGGGGTACCTGCCGGGGGCCGCCGGGGTGAAGGCCATCATGACCATTCCGGGGGATGGGCGCAAGATCTCCAGGCTCTGGGCCATGTCGAAGACCGAGTTGCAGGACAAACTGCGCAAGGTGATGGCCACCCTGGCCAAGAGCCTGGCGCGGGGGATGAACCGGCAGGCAGGGGCGAAGACCGGACGGGAGCCCGCCGGGCCGGAGGATGCCTCCGATCTCCTCTACGGGGGTCTTCTGGAAGGCCAGATGGGCGACCTCCAGAGGACCATGACCAACAATCTTTTCTCGTTTGTGTTCATGGGAAGCAGGCCGAAGAAGGTGGGGTTCTTCCTCGGGCCCGTTCGGCAGATGGGGGAGGTCGCCTACCTGCTCATGCTGGTGGCCAACACGGTGGTGCTGGAATACCAGTATCTGACCGGCCTGTTCCAGCGGCTCGACCCGGCGGGCGAGGTGCGGTTCTTCGCGCAGAGCCCCCTGGCAGTCTTTCGGTTCCCCAATCCGCTTGATGGCGGCGTCACCCCCTGGGATCCGGGATTCGCCCTCGGCCTGGCCACCCCGGCGGCCCGGGCGGGCAAAGGGGAGGCGCTCTGGGGTCCGGATTTCCTGGCGCGGTTCCAGAAACGCGTGCAGGCCGGCCATCGGACCTGGCAGGAGATCACCTGGATCGGGGGGGAGCGGGTCCTGCTGGCCGGGTTGGCCTGCCGGCACCTTCCCTCCTACTGCCTGTTCGCGGCCAAGCCGTATGCCCGTCTGGCGGGGCGGTGGCGGGAATGGCTGGGACAGGCGGCCGGCGGAACCCTCCTGATAGGCTTGGTGCTGATGATCATCGTCTGGCTTCTCCGGGGCCTGACGGCCGCCCCCCTGGGTCCCCTGCAGGCGGGGATCGCGGCCATGGCCCGCCGCGAGACCAACCACCGGGTCGACAGCCGCACCGGCGACGAATGGGACGAGGTGGCCGACGCCTTCAACCGGACCCTTGGAACCCTGGAGGAGCTGGAGATGGCCCGCATCATCCAGGCCCGCCTTCTGCCCGCGGGGCGGGTCACCGGGGCGGCGGGGGTATTTCTGGGCCGGTGTGTCATGAATCAGGAGGTCGGGGGCGACTACACCGACGCCCTGCCGCTGGCTGACGGTACCCTGGCCTTCGCCATGGGCGATGTGACCGGGCATGGGGTGTCGGCGGCCCTGGGCGTGGCCATGGCCAAGTCGGCCTTCACCCACCTGTGCCGGCGGCCCGGAGCGACGCCGGCCGGTGTCCTCGACGGCATGGGCTGGATGTTCCGGGAACAGATGCGCCGGTCAAAAGCCATGACCTGCCAGGTCGGCTTTCTGCGGCCGGACGGTGAACTCATCTTTGCCAACGCCGGGCACCCGTTCCCCTACCTGCGCGGTCCGGGCGGGGCGCCGACCGGCCTGGGCCGGCCCGGACTGCCCCTGGGGGTGCGAAACCCGCGCGGCTACATCAACCTGGACATGCGGCTGGAGCCGGGCAGTCGGCTCTTCCTCTTTACCGACGGCGTGGTCGAGGCCCGCAACCCCGCCGGCCAGGTGTTCGGTTTTCCCGCCCTGGAGGCGCTGGTGGCCTCGCTGTCGCCCGCGCCTCCCGAGGAGGTGCTCGAGGCCTTCCTTGGCGGGGTGCAGGCCTTCGCGGCCGGGCGGGGGTTCGACGACGATTTGACCGTGGCCGTGGTGGAAGTGACGGCCGTTTCGACGGGGAGGGCCGCCGGTCCCGCGTTGCCGTCCGCGGACGGAGTCCGGGCCTGAGCCCGGGGAGGGGAGGCCGGGGAATGGTCCGGGGCGCGGGTGGGGTCGCGGGCGCCGGGCCGGCCAGGGAGCTGGCGGCGGGCCGGTAGAGGGGCGGGGGCCCGCCGGGAGAGGGCGCCCGCTCAGCGCCGGGCGGCCGGTTTGGGCTGGAACAGCAGGCAGTTCATTCCCGAGCTGGAGAAGACCACCTGGCTGGGAATCTGCGCCGACTTGAACCCGTGGCCCCGACAGCCGAAGGGCATGGCCTTTTCCCAGGTGACATAGAAGTTGGCACACTGGCGGCAGTCGATGCGTTGACGCGGAGTCTGCTGGGTCATGGTGACACCCGATGGGATTATGAGAAGGCCGCCCGCCTCTTGTCAATGGCCACCGTGGCCGCCTTCCCGGGCGGGATCCGGTGATGCCGCCCGCGGTCCACGGGAGGCCCGCCCCGGGTCGGTGTGGGACAGGCAGAGCGCTTGACCGGCGGCGGCGGAACCGATAGGGTGAAGAACACATGTTGCGCCTCTTCTGGACCATCCTCATCGCCTGGGCCTTCCTGCGGGGGGGACTGCTGTACCTCGGCTGGCAGGGGAACCCCGACCCGGCGGCCCGGAGCCGGGTTCTGGCCCATTTCACGGAAGAGGACATCCTTCGGGGGCGCGAATATGCGCGCAACGGGTTCGCCGTCAGAGTGGTCTCGCAATACTGGCAGGTGGGCCTGCTCCTGCTCGGGATCTTCTCCGGCTTTTTCGCCAGCCTGCACCAGCGGTGCGACGCCCTGGCCGGGGGCGGTTTCTGGGGGGGGAACATCCTGTTCCTCCTGGCTTTCTATGCCTTGTACAGCCTGGTCTCCCTGCCGGTGGGCTGGTATCTCGGATACGTCTGCGAACACCGCATGGGTTTCTCGACCATGACCCTGGGCCAATGGTTCTGGCGCTGGGCCAAAGGGTTCGCCGTGGGAACCACGGTTCAGGTCGCCGGGGTGATGCTGGCCCTGTGGGTGATCCGCACCTTCCCGCGGGCCTGGCCGGTGGGCCTGCCGGCGGCCACCACCCTGTTCGGGGCGGGGCTGACCGTCCTGTTCCCGATCCTGATCACCCCTCTGTTCTACGAGCAGAAGCCTCTCGCGGCGGGGGCCCTGCGGGAGCGCATCCTGGGCATCGCTGAACGGGCGGGGGTGCCGGTCGAGGATATCTACGAGATCGACGAGAGCCGGTATTCGAAGCACACCAACGCCTATTTCACCGGGTTGTTCTCGCGCAAGCGCATCGTGCTGTATGACACCCTGATCAAGAGCCATACCGTCGATGAGGCCGCCCTCATCTTCGCCCACGAGGTCGGCCACTGGCAGAACGACCACATGACCAAGGGGATCGCCCTGGGCTTCCTGGGCGGCCTGGCCGGGGCCTTCGCCCTGTGGTGGATCTACCCCTGGCTGGCGGCGGAACCCGCCTTCCGCCTCCAGCCGCCTGCGGATCTCGGCGATGCCGCGCTCGGTGTCGACGGGGTCGGCGAGGTCGATCTGCACATGGTCATCTGCGCCGGAGGGCCATGGGCATTTCTCCGAAAAGGCCTGTCGCGAGCACGACAGGATGCGCCAGCCCGCCATGGCGAACTGCATCACCGTCGCGTGGCCG
>CAZKPI010000306.1:0-6090 GCA_964554555.1 uncultured bacterium | reverse complement strand
CCAGGATCAGCGTCAAAGCCAGGACCGGACGGCTCCCAGGCGGGGCGTGGAGCGGGAATTTCCCGCCGTTCTTCGCAACGGCAGGGGGGCCGGGCCGGTGCGAAGCAGGCGGGCGGCGCCGCCCGCCGTGGCGGCTGGGGGCCCCTGCCGGCCTTGTGCCGTTGGGAGCCAGGTCTGGCGACCGCTCCTTCCTTCGCGGGAGGGGGCTTCCCCGCCCGGCCGGCCACATCCTGCCGATCGGGACCGGCCGCTTTCCCTCACCAGTCCGGGGTGTCTGCATGGTTCCTTCCTCCTCCTCGTCGGCGAACGGTCAGGGAACCGGACGCCGCATGATCAGGCGCGGCCGTCCCGGCCCCAGCAGGTCGGGGATTTCGGCGGTCCGCGTGAAACCCTCTTTCTCATACAACCGCACCGCGGCATGGTTGCCCGGTTCCACGGTCAGATCGAGGCTGGTGATCCCGGCCGCGGCGAGATCCGCCACGATGGCCCGCAACAGCCGGGCGCCCAAACCGCGGCCCCGCCGGGCCGCGGTCACCGCCAGGCCGAACAGGAAGGCCTCCGGTCGGCCGACCCGGCCGATCACCAGCGCCTGCCCGATCACCTTCCCCTCTTCGCGGGCGACATACAGGCGGCCGGCCTGGCCCAGCAGGCCGAGATTGGCGGCCGTCAGGCCGTCCTCGCCGAACGCTTCGCGGTCGAGGCCGGCGATGGCGCCCAGGTCTTCCCAGGTCGGGGCGTCCACCCGTCCGATGTGCAGGTCGGCGGTCATCCGGCGGGGTCGGCCTCCGGTTCTGTGCCCGCGGCCGCGGCCGTTCCGGACACGGTGTAGCGGCCGAACCCGCCCTCGGCCAGGACATAGAAGTCGGCGGTCTCCCGCGCGGGGAACAGGCCGAGCAGGCGGTCGGGGAAGGAGTAGCGGGCGGCCAGCACCCCGGCGCTGTCGACCAACAGCAGTTCGTCGAGCGGGGTGGCGATCACCACCCCTTCCCCGTGGGGGGCCAGGAGCCGCGGTTGGCCGGGCAGGGGTACCCGCATGCGTTTCTGGAGGCGGTTCTGGACGAGCAGAATTTCGGGTTTGTCCGCCAGGGCCAGAAAGACCACGTCCTCGGCCGGCAGGAAGATGGCGCCGGCGGGGGCCGGGCCGCCCAGCGCGTGCCGGTAGAGAACCTCGCCCGTCCAGCCGAAAAAGGCGATGGTGCCGCCCTCACTGCCCAGACTCCACCCGGTTTCGCCAGGGAGGAGGCCCAAAACGGCCTGGGCACCACTGCCCGGCACCGTGGCCGCCAGGGCCCCGGCCTGGTCGATCAGGTGGACCCCGCCCTCCCCGAGCAGGGCCGCCTGCCGGGAATGCCCGACGAGGCGGCGGATGGCTCCGGGCAGGGGCAGAGGAGGGGCGGTCTGGTTCGGGGTGGCGCGGAAGGACACCTGGCCCTCCGGCCCCAGCAACAGGAGCGAGCCGTTGCCGAAGACGTGAACGGCCTGGTAGGCGCCCAGGGCCCGGAAAGCCTCGGAGCCGTCCAGGTGCAGGCCCAGGATGCCCTGGCCGGTCAGGGCCACGGCCAGATCGGCCTCGGGGCCGACCGACAGGTCACGCACGGGGCCGCCGGCCACCCGGGCCCGCCAGATCTCCTCCCCCAGGTCGTTCAGGCAGGCCAGGCGGTCGCGGCCGTCCCAGAGGAGGGCATACTCCACCTGGTCGGGGCCGGTCCAGAGGCGGGCCTGGGCGGCGTCGCCGGCGGCCGCGCGCGGCAGATCGACCAGCCAGCGTTTCTGGAAGGCCCTTCCGGCGGGGGCGGGCGGCGGGGCGGGGACCTCGGTGAACTCCTTGCGGGTGAGGTCCCGGGCGGCTTCGGACTGCAGGCCGATGACCGACCCTTCCGCCGTGGCCGCCCAGATGGTCTGGCCGTCATGGCTGAGGCGGGCGGTCAGCAGGGTGCCGGGGAGGTTCTCTTCCCAGAGGGGGGTGCCGTGCCCGTCCAGCAGGCACAGCCGGCCGGTTCGGGCGAACAGCAGGGTCTGCCCGGTCTCGTCGGCATGGGACAGCCCGGTATACACGGCCGCGGCCCGGGCGCGCCAGGCGGCGGCCCCGGTGACGATCTCCAGACAGAACACCCCGCCGGTGCGGTCGAGGGCATACAGGTGCCGGCCGTCGGCCGTCATCGCCAGGTCGATCACCGGGTCGAGCCCCATGAACGTGGCCACCGGTTTGCCGTCCTTCCCCACCACGGCGATCCCTTCCCCGCGCTCATCCTGCGCGGAAAAGGACACGCGGTCGCCGTCGGGGGTGAGGGCGAGGGCGGCGGGCGGCTTCACCAGGTTGCGGTAGGTCCATTTCGGGCGCGAGGCCCGGTCGGCCAGGATCACGGTCGGGTCGCGGGTCACGGCGGCGAACTGCTGGCCAGAACCGCTCAGCATTCCTGCCAGGGTGGGGAAGGCGCGTTTCTTCCACAGCATCTGCCCCATCGGGTCGACCAGGACGGCGGTGCCGCCATCCTGGACCACCAGGACCTCCTGGGTCTCCGCCGCGCTGACCGACCGACAGGTACCGCCCAGGGCGCTCCGCCACAGGATCTTGCCGCGGTGGTCGACCCAGCCGAGGGTGCCGTCGGCGCCGAGAACGACGCCGCCGGTCCGGCCGCCGGTGCCCGCCGCCAGCTTCAGCGGCCCCACGGCGGTTCGCCAGACCTCGTGGAACCGCACCTTCGGCGGGGTTCCCGCGGGGGCGGGGGCGAGGGTGGCGCCCTTCCCGTTCATGGGTTTCCTTTCACGGTGTCGTTGGAGGAGGGGGACTCCTGGCAGTGTAAAGGGTTCGGACGCCGGAGACAAGGTCTTCCCGGACCCGGCGTGCTATACTGTGCCCGGGATGGCGGCGGCCGGGCCCGCGGCGGGAATCCGGCCGCCCTCTCCCACGTTGTCGCAGGAAAGGGGCTCCGCATGCGCGCCACGTCTTCCCGATTGCCCGCCAGTCTTCTGCTGGCCGTCCTCCTGGCTGTCCCCCTGGCCGTTCCGACCGCCCTGCGGGGGGCCGATGTGATACTGCAGGACGGCACCTGGGTCATGAACACCACCACCAACGTCGTCCAGGCCGAGATCGCCGGCAAGGGGGAGACGGTCTGCCTGCCGCGGGTGGAGTTCCTCCAGGAGGTCGATCCGGCCGAACTGCAGAAAGCCCTGAAGGAAGGGGTCAAGCGGCAAGGGGCGGTCTTCCACCTGTACCACGATGGCCTCGGCCGTCCCAAGCGCATCGGCAACCTGCTGTTCTCGCAGGACGTCTACCTGAAGGATCTGAAGATGACCTACGTGGGCTACCTGCGCAGTCTGGGCTTTCGGGTGAAAGTCAGCAAGAAGGCGGCCTTTGAGGACCCCGACTATCTTCGCAACGTCCAGAGCGGTGCCTACCTCGCCGAGAAGCATCAGCAGGCCGGGGCGGCGGCGGGGGCCGCCCCTCCCGGAGAACCCGCCCGCCCGGCGGGGACCGGCCCGACGCCGTCCGGGGCCGGCGGGGTCAGCGTCAAGACCGCCTGGGATGTCATGCCCGCCGGGGTCCTTCCCCCGGCCGCCCGCCGGATGAAGAAGGAGATCGAGGCGAAGATCCGCGAGATCAAGACCCGCCCCTACCAGAAGGAGATCATCCAGGTCGACCCGGTGCGGTGGGCCAGCGGCCGCATGGGCACTCTCGCCGCCGACGGCTCCATCACCGGCGCCATCGTCGAAGGCCAGAAGCCGGCCCTGCGCATTTCCCCCCCCGCCACCGCCGGCTGGCTGACCCCCGCCCGGGTCCAGGCCCTGGCCGGACAGCCCTGCGAATTCATCCTGTTCCGGTCAGCCGCCGGCCGGGACCTGGTCTCCGAGGGCGTCTACCCTCTCGCTGACATCTACTTCATCGACCTCGGCCTGACCTGGGAAGACTGGCTGACCAGCGAAGGGCTCACGCCGGCCTCGGGGGTGGTCCAGGCCGGGGCCGCCACCGGACCGGTCCGGTTGGCGGTCAAGGTGGCCGAGGGCACCTGGAAGGGCCTGAAGGCCCCGGTCCTGGCCGAGGTGGCCTTCTCGGCCGCCCCGGCCGGCGTCCTGCCCAACGAGATCCTGCGCACCACGCCCGCCGAAGGGCCCATCGGCGACGCGAAGGCATTCCTGGGACGGTTCAATGCCGCCACCGTCGGCCAGCCGGTCAGCGTCTCACTGCTCGTCTGCCCCGACGGCAAGCCCTATCTTGAGCTCGGCCAGAAGCGGGCCCAACGGGTCCTGTTCCCCAAGACCAACAAGACCCTCGCCATCCTGCTGAAGGAACTGGCCAACCCCGCCCCGGCCGCCCCTGCCTCGCCCCCCGCCCCCTGAGGGGGGCGCGGGGGACGGAGCGGAATCAGCCCGGGCAGGCCAGTTCCAGGCCCTCGTTCATGGCGTTCCAGAGGGTTTCGACGCCCTCCAGGCCGACCGACCAGCGGACCAGGCCGGCCGTGATGCCGCGCGCGGCGCGGTCGGCCTCCGGGATGCCGGAATGGGTCATCGAGGCGGGGTGCTGGATGTAGCTGACCGCTGAACCCAGGCTGACCGCCAACTCCATCGGGGTGGTGTAGGAGGCGAAGTAGTCCATCAGCTTCGCGCCGGGTTCGTAGCCGCCTTTCAGCTCGAACGAGATCATGCCGCCGAACGCGCGCATCTGCTTTTTGGCCAGGGCGTGCTGTGGGTGCGACTTCAGGCCAGGGTAGAAGACCCGGGCCACCTTCGGGTGCTTCTCGAGGCGTGTCGCCAGTTCCAGGGCCGAGGCGCTGGCCCGCTCCACGCGCAGGTGCAGGGTTTGCAGACCCTGGGCATTCAGCCAGGAATCGAAGGGGCTGGGGGTGGGCCCGTGGTCCTTGTAGACGGGGAACAGGTGCTCGCCCACGAACCCCCAGGGGCCGATCACCACCCCGCCCACGGACGTGGAATGGCCGTTGATGTACTTGGTCATGCTCTGGATGACGATGTCGGCCCCCAGCCGGAACGGCTGCTGCAGGAAAGGGGTGGCGAACGTGTTGTCGACCACCAGCGGAATGCCCCGCTTCTCGGCCAGGCGGGCGATGCCCGGCAGGTCGGCGATCTGCAGGGTGGGGTTGTCAGGGCTTTCGAGGAAGATCATCGCCGCGTCGGGGGAGGCTTCCAGGGCCTTCTCCACCGCCCGCAGGTCGGTCATGTTGATGAACCGGGCTTTCACCCCGAACTTCCCGAGAGACCGGAAAAAGCTGTCAGTACAGCCGTAGACGTTGCCGCTGAGGATCTCCGAGCCGGAGCGGACCAGGGCGAAGGTGGTGCAGGCGATGGCGGCCATGCCCGAGGCGAAGACCAGCGACCCGATCGTCGGCTTGCGCTCGTCGGCCTTCAGCGCGGCCTCGATGATGTGGTGGCAGTCGAGCTGGAACAGCACCTTCTCGAGATACTCGGTGGTCGGGTTGCCCAGCCGCGTGTAAATGCGGGCGTACGGTTTCTCGCCGCTCTTCGACTTGCCCAGGAAGCGGTCTGCCCCGTCCTTCACGTTGCGGAAGCTGAAGGTCGACTTCTGGACGATGGGCGGCAGGCCGATGCCCACGCCGATCGAGGCGAACACGTCTTCTGAGAGGAACCGCTCGTCGGTGCGGGCGTATTTCTCCTTCCGCTCGAACCACTTGTCATACCACTCATGGACCGCCATGATGTTTCCCTCCGTCACAGGTTGTTTGGCCCATCCTACCGCCGCGCCCCGCTACGGGTCAAACCATCGGCGAAACCACCAGACCGGCAAGGGACTTGGAAAACCCCGGGAAGTCCCGTGCCGGCGGGCGGACACGATGATCCCCCCGCCGCTGGACACGCCGGGTTTCCCGCCAGGGGCGGCGCTGAACCATCGGGTTGCGTTGCGGTGCGAGCCTGGATCGACCGGAAGGCCTTTCCCTGCCCTCTGGCCCCGAATCTTCGGGCCTGACGCTCCACCTTCCGCCGTCCCCGCCTCTGCGTCCTGTCCTCATGCTCGTGGTTGCTTTCCTCTGGCCCTCTGGGCTTCCGAGCCTCTGTGCTGGTTCCTCACTTTTTGCCGGCAAGCGGGCAATTTCGGTGGATTTTTCCGGGCACGGAGGG
>CAZKPI010000305.1:0-6108 GCA_964554555.1 uncultured bacterium | reverse complement strand
TGGCCTCGGCCAAGCGCCTGGCGGCGGGGGCCGGCTTCCCGCGGCGGGCCACCCCCCTGGCGGGGGGCGGTCCCGCCGACCGGAATCCCGAGAACCCGTTCGAGAATGATCCCACCGCCCCGCCTGACGTCATCCGGCCCCCTGAGGCCCGCCCCGGCAAGGATCCTCTGCAGATCGCCCAGCCCCCCAGGAATCAGCCCCCTGACGTGACTCCCCCCGACGAGCCCGACCCCGGCGAGGGACCCCTTCCCGACGAGCCCGGTCCTGATGAACCGGGTCCTGACGAACCTGGTCCCGACGAGCCAGGTCCTGACGAACCCGGCCCCGACCAGCCGGTCGCCGTTGCCGTGGCCACCCGCCCCGCGGTGGTGGCCGAAGACCCTGAAAAGAAGAAACTGAAGGAGGCCGACTACTGGTTCGAGCAGGCCCGCAAGAAATTCGAGGCTGGTGATTTCGCCAATGCCGAGGAGACCCTGGCCAAAGCCGAGGGCATCTATCCCGGCCTGCCCGGCCGCGCCGAGCTCAAACAGCAGATCGAGGGCAAGAAGACCCTCGAGAAAGACTACCAGTTCGGCAAAACCCTCTACGACAGCGAGAAATACGACCTGGCCCGCGAGCCGATCCTGAAAGCCTATGAGAGCAATCCCGAGAAGTTTGCTGAGGCCACCTTCTACCTCGGCAAGATCTACATCCTCGGCTCCGACAAAGATCTGAAGAAAGCCCGCCAGTATTTCGAGAAGTTTTTGGCCAACCCCCAGGTCAACCGCGAGCTGAAGCGGGATGTCGAGTGGGTCATGATCGGCATCCTGACCGACGACCAGGAATATGAGGAGGCCTACCGCCGGTTCGGCGAGTTCACCGAACGTGAGACCGAGTATGCCAAGAACCAGCGGACCTACTGGCGCCTCAAATACACCCTCTGGTACCGCCATTTCCAGACCGAGGTCCACATCGGGCTGGGGATCTTTCTGGGGGCGTTCCTGCTCGTCTTCCTGCTCATGGTCATCCCCTCCCTCGGCATTCTGGTCTTCGATCCCCTCAAGCGGGCCCAGGGGGCCTTCGAGAATCAGCAGTATGAGAAGGCGGTCGGCATTGCCGAGGAAGCCCTGCGCCGCGGCAAACAGCCGATCCAGATCCAGCGCCAACTGCTGGAGATCTGCGTCCAGTCGCATTTCGCCCTGCGCAACTTCGTCAAGTGCCAGGACCACGCCCGCCAGCTGTTGAACCTGTTCGCCGACAACCCGATCGCCTGGCGGTACCTGGCGAAGGCCTCCCTCGAAACCAACGACACCTCCGAAGAGGCTGTCTCGATGTACGAGACCCTCTACCGCCAGAACCCCGAGAACAAGGAATACCTGCCGATCCTGGCCCGCCACTACGCCGCCCACAAGGTTTATACCGTCGAGGCGATGGAGATCATGTACGCCGCCTTCCAGACCGACCCCGACGACGCCGGCAACGCCCTGGCCCTGGCCGAGGCCTACGTCCAGAACAAGCGGATGGGCGACGAGGTGATTGCGGTGCTCGAGGCCGCCCTCCGGCACAAGCCTGAACAGAGCGAGTTCCGCGAACTCCTCGCCCGCAACTACTCGAAGAAGGGCATGTACGCGGAGGCGGCCCGGGAATGCCTCGCCATCCTGCAGACCAATATCAACAACATGGGCATCCACGTGGTCTACACCTCGAGCATGAAAAAGATGAACATGCTCGACGAAGCCATCCTGCAATACGAGGACTTCCTGCAGAAGCACCCGGGAAATGCCCAACTGGCCGAGATCATCACCGGCCTGCGCAAGGAACTGGAAGCGGCCTCGCCAGGCGGCGGCCTCCCCATTGCCCCCGCCGACGAGCTGTCGCCCTTCTCCGATGACCTCCTGGTCGACAGCATGGGCGATCTCGGCGCGGCTCCCCTGCCCGCCGGCTCGCCCGGGAGCGACGTGGAAGGATTCGTGGAGCCGCCGCCCGAAGGCTTCGTCCACCCGGACAAGCCGACCCCCATCCCCGATTTCATGAAGGATGCCGGCGAGGGCGGGCCGGCCGTCGCCGGCCCGGTCACCCCCGCCGCCGGCGGACCCGGGCCGGTCCTCCCTCCTGCCGAAACCCCGTTGCCGGAGATCGCGACGGGTGAGGAGGACGAGGTCGATAAACTGCTGACCATTCCCACCCTCGACCCGTTCGCCGACCAGGCCGGGGGACTGATCGAACCGGAGGGGATCGGCCCCGTCACCCCGCCGCCGGCTGAAACCCCCGCCCGCCCGCCGAAGAAGATTCGCGAACCCTTCGTTCCCCCGCCGACTCCGGCCGTCAGGAGCGGGAAGACCGCTGTCTCCCCGGCGGTCCCCGCGGGCCCGGAGGGAAAACCCTCCGACCTCAAGCCCCTGCCCGCCGGCAAAAGCGGCAAGATTCCCGTGACCGTTCCCGCCCCGGCGGAAGACCAGGCCGGGCCGATTCCGGCGGGCGCCCCTGCAGGGACGACCGCCCAAGTTCCTTCCCCTCAGCCGCCCAAGGGGGCCGGGCCGGGAGAGCAGGAACTCGCCAAGGCCCGCGAACTCGCCAAGCGGAACAAATGGGACGAGGTGGTGTCCCTGCTGGCGCCGGTGTTCGCCACGCGCCGCGACCGGGCCGCCGGGATCCTGCTGGCCGACGCCTATCTGAAGCAGAAGAAGCCCGAGCTGGCCAACGAGATCGTGCAGGCCCTCGAGGTCGATCGGGAACTGATGCCGGAAGAGGTGAAGGATATCCTCTACCGGGTGGGCGTCGCCCTGGAGGACGCCCGGTTGCCCGACCAGGCTCTGGCCCTCTACGACATCATCTGCAACGTCGACATCAACTACCGCGACGCCTTCGACCGCTCAGACCGCCTGTACAACCGGAAAAAATAGGGCCCGGCCGGGCCTCTGTCCGGGCGGCCCGGGAACCGCCGCCCGCGGCGGCCTGCCCCGGCGGAAGGAGGAACATGGCCGACCATCGTCGTTTCGAGGAGTTCGCCCGGTTCCTGGCCGCCCGGTTCGGACCCTGCCGGGTGTTCGATGTGGCGGGCGGCATGGGGCGGCTCAACGAGGAACTGACACGGCTGGGCTGTACCGTGACCACCTTCGACCGGCGGCACAAACGCCTGCCGGTGGCCTATGCCGAACGGGACTTTTCGCTGGACGAGCCCTGCGTCTGCGACCTGGTGGTGGGACTCCACCCGGACGGGGCGACCCGGCTGGTGATCGAGTATGCCGCCCGGCACCGCATCCCCTTCGCCGTGGTGCCGTGCTGTTCCGACAACGGCATGTCGTACCGGCCGTGGCTTCGGCACCTGGCCGGGCTGGCCGAAACCCTGGGCTTCCGGGTGGAGGCGGCCGACCTGCCGCTGACGGGCCGGGCCCGGGTGCTCTGGGGGTGCCCCGCCAGGCCGCCCGACCCGGGACCGCGCGACGGAGGCTAAACGAAACCGCGTCATCGGCCGAAACAGGGAAAAGCGCGTCACACCCCTGCCCTGGAAAGGACCCCTGCACCGATGATCTCCTGGCTGACCGTCGCGGGATGGATGAAGGCCATCGTGGGTTTCGGCCTGTTGATCGTGGTTCACGAGGCGGGGCACCTGCTGGCCCTGAAATGGCGCGGCTACCCTGTCTTCGCCTTCTCGGTGGGGTTCGGCAAGCCCCTGCTTCGTCGCCGCTGGCGCGGAACCGAATATCGGCTGGGGTGGCTGCCCCTGGGCGGCTACGTGCTGGCGGAAGACCCTGACCGGGCGGCACCCGATGCCGGGCGCGACCCGGCGGGCGACCAGCCTCCGGCCGACCAGTTCCTGGCGGCCCTGGCGGGGCCCCTGGCCAATTTCCTGCTGGCCTGGGTCGTCTTCTTCGGGCTGATCGGCCTGGTCGGCCTGCCGCAACCGGTGCCCGTCGTCGAGTCGGTGCTCAAGCAGGGCCCCTGCGCGGAAGCCGGCATCCGTCACGGGGACCGGCTTCTGGCCATGAACGGGGTCGCGGTGCGGACCTGGGACGAGTTCGTCCGGCTGATCCAGGTCAACGGGCCCCGACGGGGAACCCTGAGCATCGACCGTGCCGGCCAGAGGCTTGAGCTGGCGGTGACGCCGCGCGAGGAGGGGCCGCGCTGTATTGTGGGCATCGTTCCCGCGCAGGCCCCGGCGACCCCGCCGAACTGGGGGGTGGCCGCGGGACTGGCGGTCTGGCGCACCTGGTCCGAGATCCGCCAGGTTACGGCGGGACTGCTGGGGCTGGTTCTGGCGGCGGGCGGCGGCGAAGTTTCGGGCCCGCTGGCGATCATCGACCACATCAGCCAGGCGGCCGGGTCGTGGCTGTCCTTCCTGACCCTGCTGGCTGTGCTGAGCATCAACCTCGGCGTGTTCAACCTCCTGCCGGTGCCGCCCCTCGACGGGGTGCGGCTGGTTCTGGCGGTGGTGCAGGCGTGTCGCCGGCGGCCCCTCGAGGAGCGGATCCTTCTGCCCATGTACCAATGGGGGACGGCCGGCCTGGCCCTCCTGTTCCTGCTCGTCACGATCAAAGACCTGCGCGGCTTCCTTTTCTGAAGCCCCGGGCCTTTCTTCACACCATCGGCGGTCCTTGCCCCGCATCGACACGGGGCCCCCTGAGGGGAAAACGGCGTCCCGGGCCCCCTGTGGAGGCCGCGGGTGAAAGGCTCCCGACCGGGTCGGGATCAGGGGCGGCGCGGGTCGGGCGGCCGGGCGGGCCCTGCCATCCAGGCCTGGAAGAACTGGATCTTGGCCGCCAGCGCGGCTCCGGCCAGGAACAGGGCGGTGACGAGGGCGGCCAGGGTGGGCCAGAGGTCAGTGAACCGGGCCATGGCCCGCAGGGCTTCGGGGCTCTGACCGCCGACCCCCGCCGAGCAGTAGGCGATCAGGGGGATGAACAGGAGGCCGACGACCAGGGCCAGGTTGGTCAGCGGGCCCACGAGCAGGGTGAAGGTGACCCCACCGAGCAGGGTGCGGCCGGCGACGCCGTTTTCCCAGGGCGGGCGCGCGGTCAGGGGGCCCTCGTCGGGCGGCGGCAGGGGCTGGCCCAGGAACAGCCAGAGGAGCAGGCCCAGCCCTCCGTGCAGGAGGAACAGCCACCGGAGGTTGGGGGGGCTGATCAGCAGACCGGCGGCGGCGGTCACGAGGAAGATGGTGGAGACCAGGAAGGCCAGCATCCGACTGCCGCGGTCGAGATGGGCCCGGTAGGCGAAGAACAGCGACCAGCCGAGAAGCAGGGGGATCAGGCAGGGCAGAAGGCCCAGCCAGGGGAAAGCCCCGTAGGGGAAGTCGGGCAGGAAGGCGAGATGCTGGGTCATCTTCCGCATGCTGTCGATCGAGGGGAGCAGGGAGGCCACGGTGACAATCTCCATGAGGGCCGCCCCGGTGAGGAGGCCGGTCAGGAAGACGGCGGGTTCGGTGGTCAGGCGGCGCTCCCCGGCCGGGGGGCGGGCGGCGGGGTCGGCCCGCCGGAGACAGCCGGCGAGTCCCGATACCAGGGGAAGCAGGATCAGGACCAAACTGCCCAGGAGCAGGCGGCCGGTGACCAGGATGACCCGGCCCAGGCAATCCAGGAGCTGGGGGGCGGGGATGCCCAGCAGGCCGATGAACAGCGGGGCGGCCAGCCCGACGTCGAGCAGGGGGAAGCCCAGAACGGCGGCGGGGATGCCGCCGCACAGGAAACCGCCCTGGAATCCGTCGAGGGGGGAGGCGGGCCGTCCCAGGAACCATCCGACCAGGATCAGGGCCGCCCCAGCCAGGCAGAGCAGAGCCGGCGGGTCGAGGGCGGGCAGGTCGAGCCCGGGCGACTGGGCGGCGATCATGAACGCCCGGTGGACGGGATGCAGGAGCAGAAGGGCAAGCAGGCCGCCCGCCAGGGCGCCGCGGCGTTGGCCCGGGCTGGCGAGGCACTGGCTCAGCAGGACCAGGCCGAAGGCGGCGAGCGACAGGTGCAGGAGGGAGGGGGGCTGGAGATCGGGGCCGGGCAGGCGACCGGCCACGAGGGTCTTGATGAAACTGCCCGCCGCGCCTGCCAGCAGGAAACCCAGCCCGGCCAGGAGATACGGCCAGGTGCGGGGCGGGTCGGGGGGCAGGTCGAGAGCGGGCTGGGCCGCGGCTTCGAGGTG
>CAZKPI010000304.1:0-6132 GCA_964554555.1 uncultured bacterium | reverse complement strand
GGCGAAGGCGGGCGCGGCCGGGTTCACCTGCGCCACCCTTGCGGAGGCCGCCGCCCTGTTCGAGGCGGGGCTGACCGACGTCTTCCTGGCCTACCCGGTGGTGGGGGGCCCGGCCATGGCCTCCTTCCTCGAGCTGAGCCGGCGCGGCCGGCTGGCCTGCGCCGTCGATCATGCCGACCAGGCCTTGCCGCTGGCCCGGGCGGCCCGCGACGCCGGGCTGACGGTTCCGGTCAGGCTCGAGGTTGACTGCGGCCACCATCGGTGCGGCTTGCCTCCCGGCCCTGCCCTGGTGGAGCTCGCCCGCCTGGTGGCGGCGACCCCAGGGTTGAGGCTTGAGGGGGTGTTCACCCATGCCGGTCATGCCTACGGGGCCCGCACCCCCGAAGCCCTCGCCGCCGCCGGCCGCCAGGAGGGGGAGGCGGTGGCCGCCGCCGCCGCCCTGGTGGGCGAGAAGGCCGGCATCGGGGCGGCGGTGGTCAGCGTCGGCTCCACCCCCACCATGGCGGTCAGCCCTTTCGTGACGGGCGTCAACGAGATGCGGCCGGGCAACTACGTGTTTCACGACGGTATCCAGGTGCAGTTGGGGATCTGCGGCTGGGAAGATGCCGCCCTGTCGGTGCTGGCCACGGTCATTGGCGTCTTTCCCGACCGGCTGGTCATCGATGCGGGCAGTAAGGCGGCGGGGCTCGACAAGGGCGCCCACGGCCTCAGCCTGATGCCGGGGTACGGCCATTTCCCCGACCACCCGGAATGGGTGCTGAGCAGGCTTTCCGAAGAACACGGGGTGATCGACCTGCCCGGGGCCGCCGGCGCCAGCCCCCTGAGCGTCCGGGTCGGGGACCGGGTCCGGTTCATTCCCAACCATGCCTGCGCGGTGGTGAACCTCCATTCGACGCTGAACCTGGTTGACGGGGACAGGCTTCTGGCAGTCTGGAAGGTTGCCGCCCGCCGCTGACTTCCGGCGGGCGACCCGTCCGAGCCGGGTGCCGAATGGGCTTCCCCGGCGGCCGGGAGGACGACGGGACCCGTCTGGAGATGCCGGCCCCCGGCTTTCGGCAAACGCCCGGCCCGGGGGGCGGCGGGGGGCGGCCGGGCCGCGGTTCCGCCTTTACAGACGCGGGTTTCCCGCCTATACTGGTCGGGAGAGCGCATGCCACTGACGGATCCGGACATCGATCCCTTCTGCCCGCAATGCGGGGAACCGACCATTCCCGGGACCCGCTTCTGCCGGCCGTGCGGGTGCGATCTGCAGGCCGACGACGAGGTCACCGGCGCCGGGCAGGTGGTCCTGCTCAGGCTTCCCGACGAGCCCTTCATCGACGTTTCGGGCTGTCTGGGCAAGCTCGGGTTGGGTTTCCTGTTTCTCATGCTGATCGGGATTCTGATTCCCAGCGGCACCCCGCATGCCAGGCCCATGGCCCGGGAAAAAGCCTGCTATGCCAACATGCGGGTCCTGCTGGGAGCGATCGAGATGTACAATATGGATCACCCGGTGATGCTGACCACGGTCGATGACGGGGTCATCGAAACTCTGCGGCGGGAGAATTATCTGAAGAGCCAGCTGTCGAAACCCGAGACCGCCTGTTCCTACAGCAGTGAAGGCGATCTTGCCACCGACAAGGGGCGGATCACCTGCGCCATGCACGGAACGGTGGAGTGAGCCGGTGAACCAGCCGACCGCCGCCTCCGCGACTCCTGCCCCCGGGTCCGGACGCCGGAGTGAGAGCCGGCCCTCCTCCGAGCCCCGGGTGGGGATGACCGAGCGCTGGCGTGAACTGGAGCAGGTCACCGGCCAGGTGGCCGCCGGGGCGGCACCGGCCGGGGCTGACATCCTGAGGTTCGGCCGCCTCTATCAAGCCGCTTTGTCCGATCTGGGGTATGTTCAGAAGCACGACGAGACCGGGCACACCGTCTCCCATCTCAACCGCCTGCTGGGCAAGGCCTACCTGACGATCTACCGGCGTTCCCAGGTGCAGTTGATGGACTTCGTCTGGTTCTTCCTGCACCGGTTTCCGGCCCTGGTCTGGCGCCGCATCCATTTCACGGCGGTGGCCGCCCTGATCTTTGTGTTCTCGAGCCTGATCGGCTTTCTGTGCATCACCAACGAATCGAAACTGGTGAACCTGGTGGTGCCCGAGTCGATGCAGGAGCGGGCCAAAGACGATCTCGCCCGGGGCCGCATCGGGCGCGAAGACCCGGCCAACCTGCGGCTGACCATCTCCAGCGAGATCATGTTCAACAACATCCGCGTCTCGTTCCTGGCCTTCGCCCTCGGCATTGTGTTCGGGCTGGGCACCGTCTACGTGTTGATCACCAACGGCCTGCTGTTGGGCGGCCTGGCCTCGCTCTACCATTCCGGCGGGTATCCGGCCCATTTCTGGTCGCTGATCCTGCCGCACGGGGGCATCGAGCTGTCGTGCTGTTTCATCACGGCGGGGGCCGGGCTGATGATCGGGTATTCGATCTTCCGACAGACCCCCTACCGGCGCGGGGCGCTGATGGCCCGGGAAGCGCTCGACGCCGTGCGGCTGGTGGCCGGGACCATCCCCTGGTTCGTCGTCGCCGGGCTGATTGAGAGCTACATCACCCCCAGCTCCCTGCCGATTTCCGCCAAGTTCCTGGTCTCGGCGGTCTTCATGGCGGGGTTCCTGGCCTACCTGGGCTTTGGCGCGGTCGCCGGCAGGATGGTCAAGATCGTCCCGCCATCCGCGCGGCCGCCCGGGGGGCCGGTGGTCCGGCCGCCGGTCAGAGCCGGGACCGCATCTTCGTCTTCAGGTAGGCGGTCAGCAGGGACGAGTTGACCTCGTTTGGCTGAAGGCTCAAAGCCACCACCCCCAGGCCTTCCACGGCCTTGTTGGCGGTCCGCACGCGGTCGAGGATGTCGAGCGCGACGACCTTCTCCCAGGCCTGCTGGATCTCCCCGACCGCGCCGGTGGCGGCCTGGCGCACGGCGGGATCGAGGATGGACACCACCACGGGAAGGTGCTTGCGCGCGACCATCCAGATGTCCTCCTGCAGGCGGGCGGCGGCGTCGCCGGCGGCCAGATCGGTCAGGACGAACAGCAGGGAGCGGCGGACCCGACTCCGCAGAAGCCAGCTGAAGGCGGTCTGGAAGTCGGCTTCGGCGCGGCGCGGCTGGAGGTTGTAGAGGGCTTTCAGGTAATTGGTGAAGTGGCCCTTCCCGCGGTTGGGGGGCAGGAACTGGTGGACCTGGTCGGAGAAGGCCAGCAGGCCGATCTTGTCGCCCTTGCGGGTGACCTGGTGGCCGAGCAGGAGAGCGGCGTTCACGGCGCAGTCGAGCAGGCTGTAGTCGTCGATCCGGGCGCCCATGGGGCGACTGCAGTCGATGGCGACGACGACCGACTGGTTGACCTCGAGCTGGTATTCGCGCGCGATGAGCTTGTTGCGCCGCGCGGTGGCCTTCCAGTCGATCTTGCGGAACTCGTCGCCGCGGACGTATTCCTTCAGGCTCTCGAACTCGGTGCCGCTGCCGCGGCGCCGCTCGGTGATGAGGCCGGTCTCCATCAGGTGACTGCGGCGCATCGACAGATCGAACCGCGAGATGTTGCGGAGGTTGGGGTAGACGTCGACCTTGGCGGCGGCGGGGACGTCCTCCTGGATGATGACGAGTTCCAGCACCCCCCGGTAGCGGACGGCGATGTTGCCGAAGTGGTAGACCCCGCGCCGTTTCGGCAGAACGTGGTATTTCAGGGTGGCCATCGTGCGTTTCTGGAGGGTAAAGGTGAATTCAGTCCGGTCGGGGGTGAACTCGGTGGGATATTCGTCGATGACCGACATCTCGAGGGTGCGGAAGGAATGGTTTTCGACGGTGAGGACGACCAGATTGTTCTCGGCGATCGACAGCTTGGCGGCCACGTCGCGGGAGACCACGATCTGGTGCGGTTTGGGGGTCAGCCGGAGGTCCATCAGGATGAGCAGGGCGAGGCCGAGGTTGTAGAGCAGGAACACCACCACGGCGGCGGCGTGGGAGCCGATCATCATCAGGGGCAGGGTGCCGCACATGGCCAGCAGGACGACACGGGTGGTGACGACGACCTTCCGGAAGGGGACGGGCAGATGGAAGGAGATGTTGGACAGGTCGGCGAGCTTGAGGCAGATGGCGATGGCGATGGCGCCCGGGACGGTGTATTCCGGCCAGGCGATGGCCAGCATGGTGCCGCCCAGGAAGATGACGAGTTTGCCGACGACCTGCAGAAGGACCATCTCAGCGGGGGACCTTCACCTGGTTGACGATGGCGGTGAGGGTGTCATCGGGCGTCACCCCCTCGATCTCGGCCTCGGGCTTGAGGATGATGCGGTGGCGCAGGACGGGGCAGACCATCTTCTTCACGTCGTCGGGGGTGGTGAAGTCGCGGCCGTCGATGAGGGCGACGGCCTTGCTGGCCAGAAACAGCCCGATCGAGGAGCGGACCCCGCCGCCCACCTGGATGTCGGGGGCGCCGCGGGTGGCCCGGGTGATCGCGGTGATGTACTCGATGATGGCGGGCTTGGTCTTGACCTGCTTGATGATCTCCTGGCACGCGGCGATCTCCTGGGGGGTGGTCACCGGGGTGAGGCCGGCCTCGCCCAGCTTGTCGGACCGGAAGCCGGCCTCGAACTTTTCGAGGACCTTGTTCTCCTCGCCGGCCGCCGGGTAGTCGATGAGGATCTTGAAGATGAACCGGTCGAGCTGGGCCTCGGGCAGGGGGTAGGTGCCCTCGTATTCGAGGGGGTTCTGGGTGGCCAGCACGGTGAAGATGGGCGACAGGGGGAACCGGTTGCCCTCGATGGTGACCTGCTTTTCCTCCATGCACTCGAGCAGGGCGGACTGGGTCTTGGCGGGGGCGCGGTTGATCTCGTCGACCAGCACGAGGTCGCTGAAGATCGGCCCCTTGTGGACCTGGAACGTACCGGTGCGGGCGTCGAACATGTTGGTGCCAAGCACATCGGAGGGCATCAGATCGGGGGTCATCTGGATGCGCTGGAATCCGCTCTGGATGCTCTGGGCCAGGGTCTTGACGGTGAGGGTCTTGGCGGTGCCCGGCACGCCTTCCAGCAGGACGTGGCCGCGGATCAGGATGGCGGCCAGGATCAGGTCGATGGCGCCCTCCTGACCGACGATGACCTTCTGGATCTCCTTCTTGAGGGCGGCGAAGATGTCGCGAACGCGGGAAACGTCAACCATGGATTCTGAGTTCCTTTCGCACGAAGTCGAGGGAATTGATGTGCGCGAGCAGGCGCGGGTCGGCGAGGGGGAAGCCGGCCTCGGTGCGCTGAAGGTCGCGCAGGGCCGGCTCGAGGCGCGCCAGGAGGGCGGGAGCCTCGGCCTTCACCCGCTCCAGCAGGTCGGGGATCCGTTCCCGGTCGGGGGCCAGCCCGAAGCGGCGGCCGACGGCGGCCAGGAAATCGTCGAGGAGGCGGCGGGCCAGGAAGGCGCGGTCGTCCCGCTCGCGCAGGAGGCGCCCCATTCCCTGGATGAAGGTCGGCAGGGGTTCGGCCTCGCCGTCGGGCAGGGGCAGGGGGCGGGCGAACCGGCGGCCGCGGGAGTAGAAGTAGAGCCACAGAGCGATGGCAAGCTGGGGCAGGGCCCACGAGATCGGGTTGGCCTTGATCAGGCTCCAGAGCGAGAGGTGGGGCACCTTCTTCCTGCGGGTGAGGGTCCGCGCGGGGGCGGCGCCGCTGGAGCGGACCCGGGCCCGGTAGAGGACGTTCGGTTCGGGGTCGAAGAAGCAGGCGCGGCGCTGGGGGGAGAGGTGTTCGAACAACCGTGTCAGGTAGACCAGGTTGTCGGCCCGGGCGAGTCCGTCGGGGGTCAGGAAATCAGGGTTGGTGACGAGGACGATCTGGCCCTCCCCGCGGAAGGTGGTCAGCACGGTGGGCCGGGCCAGCTCGTTGGAAAACGGGCGCAGGAAGGCCATGCCGGGGTTGACCCTGGCCCAGTTTCCGCTTTCGGAGAGACTGCGCACCTCCTCGATGTACGGCAGGCGCAGGGACAACTGCTCGCAGATCGGCTCCTGGCGGGTTTCGACGGCGGCCCCGAGGTAGGACCCGACGGCATGGGGCCGGGGCAGGAAGACCACCAGATTGCCGCCCCGCCCGACCCAGTCGATGATCCGCCGCGACTGCTGGGCC
>CAZKPI010000303.1:629-6138 GCA_964554555.1 uncultured bacterium | reverse complement strand
GACCACAGCCGGCGCAGAACCGGTCTCCGGCGGTGAACGGGGCCTGGCAGTGGGGACAGACGGAAGTCACGGGTTGACCACATCCAGGACAGAAACGGGCGGTGGAGGCCAGGGACGTTTGGCGATGCGGACAGTTCATGGAGCGACTTCCTCTCTCCAGGATTGGCTTTCAGCCGATGCCAGGGCCCAGCCTGCCCCCAGCCCGGGCGGGGACAGCGCGGGATGGACAGCCGCAAACCGACGGCATCAGATGTTCACGGGCACCGGTCGGTCCCCAGAATACCACAGACCAGGGCGCCACCGGAACCTCACTCACGAAGTCTCGGCGGCCGGTTCCCGCCTTTCCCGGGCTCCCGGGAGGGGCAGAGGCCATCCTCCGGCCAATTTTTCCCCCCTCTCCCCCCGGTGATGCGCGGTCATCTTCCGGCATCATGCCGCGACATCTGGCCTCTGGGCGGGATTTGTGGTATCCCAGGAGCCACTACGCCACGCCTCGGAGGTCACCCCATGGCTTCGCTCGGTCGGGATACCCTCGGCAATCTGACCCAGGCCAGCCGCCTGGAATGGCTCGTCACCAACGGCATCGGCGGGTATGCCTCATCCACGGTGACGGGGCTCAACACCCGCCGCTACCACGGCATCCTGGTGGCCGCGCGCCGCCCCCCGGTGGAGCGCATCGTGCTGGTGTCGCGCCTCGAGGAAACCCTGCTGATCGGCGGCCGCGAGTTCCCCCTGTCGACCAGCCACACCCGCCGGGACCTGCATCCGGTCGGGCACATCCATCTCGAGCGGTTCGAGCGTGATCCGTTTCCCCTCTGGGTCTATCAGATCCAGGACGTGCTGGTGACCAAGACACTGTGCATGATCCACGGGCAGAACTCGACCCTCGTCACCTACAAGATCCTGTCGGACCGCACCGACCTCGAACTGCGCATCCGGCCGCACTTCCTGTTTCGCGACTTTCACGGCAACATGTATGAGAATCCCGGGTTTTCCGACAACGCCGCCTACACCGCCCAGGGGTTCACCTTCCAGCCCTTCGCCAACGCCCCGGCCCTCTCGCTCGCCTGGGACCGCGGCACCTTCGTCCGCGCTCCGGCGTGGTATCGGGAGATCTATCTCGCGGAAGAGGCCAACCGCGGCCTGAACCCGTGCGAGGACGACTTTTCGACCGGCTACTTGCGCCTGGCCCCTGCCGCCGGCTCGGTCTCGCTCCTCTGCTCCGACCAGCCGGTGGGATCGTTCAACCCGGTCGATCTGCGCCGGCGCGAGGAGATCCGCCTCGAGGCGGTCGCCTCCGCGATGAAATCGGACGACCCGTTCCTGCGCCGTCTCCTGCTGGCGGCCGACCAGTTCATCGTCGCCCGCCGCAGTACCGGCGGCAAGACCATCCTGGCCGGCTACCCGTGGTTTTCCGACTGGGGCCGCGACACCCTCATCTCCCTGCCCGGCCTGACCATGGTGACCGGCCGGTTCGAGGACGCCCGCTCGATCCTCAAGACCTTCGCCCAGTCGATCCGCGACGGGCTGGTGCCCAACTGTTTCGCCGACCAGGGGACCGAGGCCCTCTATAACAGTGTCGATGCCTCGCTCTGGCTGTTCCACGCCGTCTACAAATTCATCGAATACACCGACGATTACGCCTTCGTGCGCGAGAACCTGTTCCGCCCGATGATGACCGTCATCGAGGCCTTCCAGAACGGCACCCGCTACGGCATCCAGATGGACCCGGACGACGGCCTGGTCCTGGCCGGGGAGAAGGGCGTACAGCTCACCTGGATGGATGCCAAGGTCGATGACTGGGTGGTCACGCCGCGTCACGGCAAGGCGGTCGAGATCAACGCCCTCTGGTACAATGCCCTCAGGGTGACGGAACTCCTGCTCGCCAAGTTCGACCAGGACCCCCGGGAGATCGGGGCCCTGGCCCGCAAGGTCAAGACCTCCTTCCGGCGCCGCTTCTGGAGTGAGGAGGAAGGGCGCCTGTTCGACTGTCTGGCGGCCGACGGCACCCCCGACCGGGCCTTCCGGCCCAACCAGATCTTCGCCGTCTACCTGCCCTTTCCTCTGCTCGACCCGCCCCAGGAGAAGAAGGTGGTGGCCGAGGTGTTCGAACGCCTCTACACCAGCTACGGTCTGCGCAGTCTGGCCGCCAACGAACCGCTCTACATGGGGAAGTATGAAGGGAACCGGCAGAAGCGCGACGGGGCCTACCACCAGGGCACGGTCTGGGCCTTCCTCATCGGGCCGTTCATTTCCAGCTACCTGAAGGTGCACCAGAGCTCGATGGAGGCCCAGCTCCGCGCCTCGCACATGCTCGAGCCGTTCAAGATCCACCTCGACCAGGAAGGCTGTCTCGGCAACATTTCCGAGATCTTCGACGGGAACCCGCCCCACGCCTGCGCGGGCTGTTTCGCGCAGGCCTGGAGCGTCGCCGAACTTCTGCGCTGTTACGTCGAAGACATCAAGGGCCAGCGCCCCATGCTGATGGTGTGAGACCGACCCCCGGTTCCCGCCCTTGGGCCCTGGCGGCCGGCCCGCCCGTCGGTTTTTGACTTGGAAGGGCCTATGTGCTATAAAGAACGGCCATCCGCCAGTCCCGGTCCCGGCAAGGATCCCCGCCGTTGGGCCCAGCTCGCGGAGGTGCTCGCCCTCGGCCTGACCATGGGTATGTGCCTTGCCCTCGGCATCGGCCTTGGCCTCTGGCTCGACAACCGGTTCGGGTGGTTTCCCTGGGGGTCGGGGCTGGGTATCCTCTGGGGCCTGGGAGCCGCCATCGGGCAAGCATGGCGCATCCTGTCCAGGAGCCTTCATGACCGATCAACCACAGGAACCCCGGGAAACCCCCGAACACCGGTTTGAGCGGCTGGTCTTCCACCTGTGCCAGTCGGTCCGGCGCTGGACCCTGGGTTTCCTGATCGCCGCCCTGACCCTCGGCTTCATGCTCAAACGGCGCTTCTGCTGGGGAACCCTGGTCGGCACCCTGGCCGGGTTCGGCAGTTTCCACCTGCTCGTGGCCACGGTCATGCGCATGAAAGGCAGTACCGGGGCGATGTTCGGCGCCGCCCTTCTGGTGTCCCTGTTCAAATTCGGGCTGATGCTGGGGGGCCTTCTTGGGTTATGGTACCTGGGGGTCGATCTGCTGGAACTCCTGGGAGGGGTTCTCGCCAGCCAGTTCGCCATCGTCGCCGGGTGCGCCCGGTCCCCCCAGTTCAGGCGGCAGGACGACCATGCACGCGCTTGAAAGCCACATCTTCTTCGCCCTGTCGTTCGTCCCCCTGCCGCCGGGGGCCATTCTTCCCTGGCTCGTCACCCTTGGGCTTGCCCTGGCCGCGTTCCTGGCCACCCGCCGCCTTTCCCTCGAACCCGGACCATGGCAGAACCTCGCCGAGGGAATCTACGAATCCCTCCTGGGGCTGGTCGAAATGATCACCGGCCCCCGCCATGCCCGCCGGCTTCTGCCCATCCTGGGAACCCTGTTCGTCATGGTTTTGTCGGAGAACCTGCTGGGCCTGGTGCCTGGCCTGAAGTCTCCCACCAGCGTCTTTTCGAATTGCGTCAGCCTCGCCCTCATCGTCTTCTGCCTGACCCACTTCTACGGATTCTGGGAAGGGGGCCTCGGCTATCTGAAGCACTTCTGGGGGGAACCCTGGTGGCTCGGCCCCCTGATGTTCCCCATCCACCTCATCGGGGAGTTGTCCCGCCCCCTCAGTCTCACCCTGCGCCTGTTCGGCAACATCATGGGCGAGGACGTGGTCATTCTCGTCCTCACCGTGTCCCTGTTCCCCTTCCTGGTCCCGCTCCCGATGATGCTCATGGCCCTCTTTACCAGTTTCCTGCAGGCCATGGTCTTCACCATCCTCGCCGGTCTGTATCTTTCCGGGGCGATGCCCTCGGAAGAACATTCCCACTGAACCGAACCCACCACTGGAGGCTGTTGCATGGATCCCACCACCCTTGTCCGTTCCGTCGAATCCCTCGCCGCCGTTTTCTCCATCCTGGTCGGCGCCTCCTTTGCCGCGGTGGCCCAGGCCCGCGTCATCTGCGCCGCCCTGGACTCCATGGCCCGCCAACCCGAGATCAGCGGCGAACTCCGGTTCACCATGATCATCGGCCTGGCCATGATCGAGTCGCTGGCCATCTACTGCCTCCTTATTTCCCTGATCCTTCTCCTGTTGAAGTGGTAGCGCCCGAACCCGGATCCCCGCATGCGTAGGCCCGTCCTCCTGTTCTCCCTCACCGCTCTCGCCGTCCTGACGGTGGTCTTTCCGTCCATCGCGGCAGAGACGGCCGCTCCGGCCAGCGGCGCCCCCCTCGCCGAGGCCCCGCTCCACGCGGAAGCCGCGACCGCCGCCGGCCACCCGGCTCCAGCGGACGGCGGGCACGGGGAAGCCGGCCTGTTCTCCTTCGACGCCCTGATCCTGGTTTCCCAGATGCTCAACTTCCTCATCCTGCTCGCCCTGCTTCGGGCCTTCTTCTTCGGCCCCATCGGCCAGATCCTCGAACAGCGGGCCCAGAAGGTGAAAGGGGACCTGGAGGAGGCCTCCCGCAAGAACACCCAGGCGCAGTCCCTCCAGGAGGAATACCGCGCGAAACTCGCGGCCTTCGACCAGGAGTGCTACCGCCTCAGGCAGGAAGCCATCACCGAAGCCCAGAAGGCGAAGGAGACCATCCTGGCCGAAGCCGGGGAAAAGGCCCAGGCCCTCCAGGAACAGGCCCGGCGCGAAATCGCCCTGGAGCGCGACCGCGCCTGGGCCAGCCTCAAGGAACGCATGGTCCAGCTCACCATGCTGGCCGCCGAGAAGGTGATCGAGACCTCTCTCGACGACCGTGTGCACCACGAGCTGATCCGCAAGACCATCGACCGCCTCGACCAGCCCGGTCAGCAAGGCAAGCCTTCATGAAATCCAGGGTCATCGCCCGCCGCTACGCCGCCGCCTTCTTCCATGCCATCGAGCGGGCCGAGCTCCTGCCTGCCCTGGGCGAGTTCCGCGCCTTCATGAACCTCTGGGAACAGACCCCAACCCTCCGCACTTTCCTGCTCAACCCCGCGGTGCCCATCGACCGCAAGCACCATGTGATCGACGCGAGCTTCGCCAAGGGTCCCGCCACCCTCGCCCGGGAGTTCCTGAACCTCCTGGTCCGGCGCCACCGCACCGACTTCCTCCCTGACATCGCCGAGGAACTGGAGCGTCTCTACCGGAAAAAAATGAACATCCTGGGCGTCCAGGTCCAGTCGGCCGTCCCCCTCCTGTCATCGGAGCGGGAAGCCCTGCTGGAAAAGCTCCGGGCCTACCACGACGGGCCGATCGACCTGAAACTCCAGGTCCAGCCCGAGGTCAAGGGGGGCCTGCTCATCTTCATGGAGGACCGGGTCATCGATTCCACCGTCAAGCGCCGGTTCGCCCAGCTCACCGATGCCCTCCAGCGCTACGACCAGCTGTGGCAGGACGGCCTCGTGCCGCCGCCGGCGGCCCTGCCCTGAAAGGATTTCCCCCATGACCATCAAGCC
>CAZKPI010000303.1:0-599 GCA_964554555.1 uncultured bacterium | reverse complement strand
AAGGAAATCGAGGCGTTCTCCTCCGAACACGAACTGGTGGAAGCCGGCCAGGTCCTGCAGGTGGGCGACGGCATCGCCCGCATCCACGGCCTGCCCAACGCCATGGTCGGCGACCTGCTGGAGTTCCCCAACGGCATCAAGGGGTACGTGCTCAACCTCGAGGAGGACAACGTCGGCTGTATCATCCTTGGCCCCGACGAGGGGATCCACGAAGGCGACCTGGTCAAGGACACCGGCAAGATCGTCTCGGTCCCTGTCGGCGACGCTTTGCTGGGGCGAATCGTCGATGCCATCGGCCAGCCCCTCGACGGCAAGGGCCCCATCGTCGCCCGCGACCGGTGGCCGCTGGAACGGCCCGCCCCCAACGTGGTCCAGCGCCAGCCGGTCAAGGAACCCCTGCAGACCGGCATCCAGGCCATCGATGCGCTGATCCCGATTGGCCGCGGCCAGCGCGAGCTGATCATCGGCGACCGGCAGACCGGCAAGACCGCCTTGGCCATTGACACGATTATCAACCAGAAGGGCGGCAACTTGATCTGTATTTATGTGGCCATCGGCCAACGCCAGAGCCAGGTGGCCCAGGTGATCGCCACGCTGGA
>CAZKPI010000302.1:0-6157 GCA_964554555.1 uncultured bacterium | reverse complement strand
CCCCTGGCGAGGCGGTCGGGAGGAGCGGAGCTCCTTCCGCTCTGACCGTGGTTTCCAGGACAGCCTGTACCCTGCGGCCTGACGTGAAACCGCCGGTCCGGGGTCCGGCCTTGCGCCGTCCCGGCCGGCGGGGTAAGGTCAAGCCATGGCTTCCTGTGCTCTCTACGACGGTGACCCCATCCGGCCCCCCGCCGAGGCGGGCAGTACCATCCTCCAGGTGACGGTCGGCTGTCCGCACCATGCCTGCCGGTTCTGCGGGGCATACCGCGAGACCCGGTTCCGGGTCCGCCCTCCCGCTGAATTCCGCGCGCACGTGGAGGCGGTGGCGGCGGCCGGTCCCGGCGATGTCAGCCGGGTCTTCCTGGCCGACGGCGACGCCATGGCCCTGCCCACTGACCGGCTCCTGGAGGCCATGGCCCAGGTCCGGGCGGTTTTGCCCGGGGCCCGGCGGTTCAGCCTGTACGCCGGCGCCGGCGGCATCCTGGCCAAGTCCGATGCCGAGCTGGCCCGGCTGAAGGCGGCGGGACTGAACACTTTCTACCTCGGCCTGGAAAGCGGGTCGGAGGAAGTCCTGCGCCAGGTGGGCAAGGGCTGTACGGCGGCGGCGATGATCGAGGCCGTCCGCCGTGCCCAGGCCGCCGGCCTCCGGGCTTCGGTCATGGTTCTGCTCGGGCTGGCCGGCCGCGCGGGAAGCCTGGCCCACGCCCGGGCCACGGCCGCCGCGCTGAACCGCATGCAGCCCCGGCTGTTGAGCGTCCTGACCCTGATGCTGGTGCCCGGCACCCCCCTGGCCGAAGACGCCCGGGCCGGCCGGTTCGCCCTGCCCGACGCGCGGGACATGCTGGGCGAGCTCCGCGAGCTGGTGGCCGGCCTCGCCCTCGACCGCACCGTCTTCACCGCCAACCACGCCTCCTCCTGGCTTCCGCTCGAAGGGGCTCTTCCCCGCGACCGCGACCGTCTGCTCGCCAGCCTCGACGCCGCCCTGGCCGGCGCCGTCCCCCTCACCCCGTCCTTCCTCCGGGGTCTGTAAGCCGGGACGTTCGGCGCACCCTCCCGGCCTTCCTTCCTCCCCACGCCTGCCTTGCGGCCGGCGGGCGCCCCCGGGCTCTCCCCGGGCCCCTGGACAAGGTCGTTCGGCCAGGTCTTGACTTCCGCCCTCCCCCGTGCTATACAAGAAAGACCACAGGCTTGTAGCTCAGTTTGGTTAGAGCACCACGTTGACATCGTGGGGGTCAGCGGTTCAAGTCCGCTCAAGCCTATTTTTTTTTCCCCGCCGAAGGCCGTTGCCGTGACCGAGAAGAAGCATCCCCCCCACCTGCTCGACAACATCCGCGTCGTTCTCGTGGAGCCCCAGGGCGCCCTGAACGTCGGGGCCGCCTGCCGCGCCATGAAGAACTTCGGCCTGCGCCACCTGTTCGTCGTGCGCCCGGGGTGCGAACTGAACCTCGACGCCATCAAGATGGCCCTGCACGCGAAAGACCTCCTGCAGTCGGCGAAGATCTGCCAGACCATCCCCGAGGCGATCGCCGGCAGTGTTCTCGTCCTCGGCACCGCCAACCGCCAGGGTGCCTACCATGAACCCAACATGACCGTCCGCGAAGGACTGGAGCGCATCGGCCGCGACCTCGCGGCGGGGCCCATCTCCATCCTGTTCGGGCGCGAGGAATGGGGTCTGACGAAGGAGGACCTGTCCTTCACCAACGGCACCATCCGCATCGTCACCCACCCGCAGTTCACCTCGCTGAACCTGTCCCAGGCGGTGATGCTGATCGCCTACGAACTCTACCAGGCCTTCGGCGTCAAACCCCCGCGCCGGAAACGCCAGGAAGGGAACCCGTTCGAGGAACCCCCCACCGTCGAGGAACTCGACCGCTTGTACAAACACATGTTCTCGGTGCTGAACCGGTGCGAGTTCCTGCCCCGCATCAATCCCGACGCCCTGTTCCAGGTCATCCGGGCCTTCATCTCGCGAGCCGAGGCCCGCCGCCGCGAGATCAACATCCTGATGGGCATCTTCTCGCACGTCGACGGCTTCATGAAGAAATACGTCCGCCACCGCGCCGGCAAGACGCCCCTGCCCGGCGAACAGCCGTTTCCCCCCTCCGCCGGCCAGGCAGGGAACCCCGCCCCGGAACCCGCCGGAGAAAAGACCCCCGCCCCGGGAACCGCCGGGCGCCCGCCCAGGCATCCCTGCCGGCACGGCTGAGGCCGCCCGTCCCCCGGTTTCTCTTCCGCCCGCTCGCCGTCGGCCCCGCCCGGGACCGGGCCTTCCGCCCGCCGGGCGGGAGGCTGGCCGGGTTTCTCCTCACGCCGCATCTTGAACATCTCCATCTTCTGGGCGAGCGCCTTCTGGATTGCCGGCATCAGTTCCTTGACCACCTGCGCCAGGGCGCTTTCGTGCAGGCGATGGATCTGCACCCGCCCCTCTTTGTCGATGACCAGGATGGCGATCGGCCGCATGAACCCGCCCGCGCCGGCCCCGATGCCGTGCCGGTCCTTGGTGGTCTCGGCATCGCCCTTGTCCGGCCGTTTGGCCGTCTCCTCCTGGCCGAGCAGACCCTCTCCCATGCCGAAGCCGAGACCCTTGGCCAGCACCGGGATGATCGTGGTGTCGCCCACCTTCACCGGCGTGCCGAGGGTCTGCGACGAGTCGAGAGTGCCGCCGATCATGCCGGCGAGCTTGTCCATGGCCGAAAAGATCGCCAGGCCGTCGTTGGCGGGTTCCTGGGCAAACGCCCCTCCCGCCAGGACCAGCACCACCAGAAAACCCAGAGCCAGTCGTCGCATGTCACGTTCCTCCTTCGGATGTCATTTCGGGCGGATCCAGCCCGGCCAATCCGGACCGGATGATGCCTCCGAGGCCCCACAGGATCAACAGCCCCGCCAGGGGCCCCCCCAGGCGCGGCGCCAGGGCCGCCAGGGCCAGCAGGGCGCCGGTCAGGACCGCCGGGGGAAGGGGAAAGGCCCGCCGGGGGTTGGCCCCCAGCAGGGCCGTCAGGCCGCCAGTGCCGGCGATCAGGCCCAGCGGCGAAAGGATCAGCAGGGTGATGCCGCACACGGGGAGCAGGAGCGGGATGCCCAGCCGGGAGTTCACCAGGGCCGCGACCAGTCCGGCCAGGAGGAGCAAACCCACCACCCCCCATCCGAATGACCGGAGCGGAAACCCGCCCAGAGCCTGGGCTCCCGCGGTCAGTCGGCGGGGGAACAGGAGGGCCGCCATGACCCCGACCAGCCAGACCGCCGTCAACAGCCAGCGTCCGGCCCGCCGTATCCAGTCACGCACGGGCCGGGCTTTCGTCAGGCCGGCGAGGCCTGACAGGAGGCCCCCCGGAACCCGCCCCCGCCCCGGCTTTGGCCCGGGGCCACGGTTGGTCCAGAGTTCCTGCAGGAACGCCCCCAGCCGGGCCAGGGAAAAGGCGGGGTCCTCGTCCAGCGGTTCGAGCCGGGTGCCCGAAGCGTCCCGGATGAGCAGGAACCGTGGCGTGAGGGCGAGCCCCGCCGCCTGGAACCCCCCCGAGGCGTTTCCTGCCCAGCCCCCGGCAAACCCGTCGGCCCGGCCGACGACCGCCACCGCGGCACTGCCGATGGCGAGCGCGGGGCTCAGAAGCGAAAGGGGGGCGGGGTGGGGGAGGGGAGCGGCGGCCCCGGGCGGGGACCATTCCGTCACCATGGCGGCGGAGCCCGGGCCGGCGATCACCGGAGGCTCCGGGGTGACGACCGGCGAGGCCGTTGCGCCCTGGATGGGGGCATCCGGGCGGGGCTCGGCGCCGGCCGTCCCGCCGCCGACCAGCAGGATGAACGGCAACCACAGGAGCAGGGAACAGCTCCTGCGTGGAAATCCTCCTGCGGCCCTTGTGCGTGGTCTGTACACTCTGCTTTCCAGCTTAGGGCGCCGCTTCCCAATTGTCAAATGGCCGCCCGCCTTCCGGACACCCGGCGTTCGGCAGGCAGAAAAGCAGGGGTCCAGGAGCCGGCCGCCCCTGGCGAGGTGGTTGGGAGGCGCAAAGTTCCTCCCGTTCTGACCGCAGTTCCATGGTTGACGTTGGCCCTGGTCTTGCGCCGGTCGGGCCTGTCACGGGGGACGGGACCATGGTATGCTGGAAACCCCGCCGGGAAGGCGGGGAAGAACGGCTATGCGGAGGGTGGGTATGCCAGCATTCCGGTTCCGGTCTGGTGTCTCGCGGGTTCTGTCCTGGACGCTGTTGGTGGTCCTGTTGCTTCCCCTGGCGGGGCTGGCGGGCAGTCTGCCCGCGGTCAAGACCCCGCCGGACTTCTCCTTCCGGCGGTTGGCCGCCTCCCTGCCCCAGCTCCTCGAGATGGCCGACCTGGCGAAGCGGCACCAGGTGACCTTCGGCATCTACGGCGGCACGGTGCGCGACCTGTTCCTGGGCCGTCGTTTCACCGTCATCAGCGATCTCGATCTGATCTACGACAGCTCCCAGCCAGGGTTTCCCGCCTTCCGCGATGCCCTGTTCGAGATCGGCCGCCGCGACAAGGGCAAGATCCCCTTCCCCGACTTCCACTTCGATCTGGCCGCCCTCGGGGACGAAAACGCCCGCCGGCACCTCTATCACACCGAGGGCATCACCGCGACCAAGGTGGGGGTCACCAGCGACGACATTCTGTTCGATCCGACCGGCCTGGGCGTCCAGGACCTGCGCGACCGCGTGTTCCGCTACTTCCCGCCCGACCGGGAGCGCATCCAACTCGAGAACCTCGGCCGGTTCATCCGCGACCTTGTCCGCCTGCACACCTTCTCCATGGATCCCGGCACCCTCGCCCTGCTGGGGTCGTCCCTGGCCCGGTATCGTGACCCCGCCACGCCCGAGGGGCGCCAGGCGCGGGAGAACGCCCGGCGTTGCCGCGAGGAGCTGGCGGGCGGCGGCCTGCTCCGCTTTCCGAACCTGATCAACCCGATGCGCAACGACCTGCGCTTCCTGCACAATGACCTGCCCGAGCGCCTCACCCCCTATTTCCCCCTCGACATGTTCGTGGGTGACCTGTTCCGCACCGTCACCCAGGCCGAGGACATGGATTCGATGCGGCGCGTTTTCGACCTGGTCGGGGTGGGGGAATTCCTGCGCGCGATCGGCCTCGGGCCCGAGGCCGACCTCCTGACCGACCCCCGCCTGACCCGCGAGGATCTGTTCGACCGGTTCCAGTTCCCCGGCCATCTTCCCGCCGTCGATCCCGCCCGCCAGCCCCTCGTCCAGCGCTGGCACCAGACCCTGCGGCGCTACAACTACCGGGTCCTGTTCGACATGCTGGCCAGCGAGTTCCCCGCCAGCTCACCGGAGGCGGTGCACCTGCGGCGCCGCCGTGACGACCTGTTGAAGGAGCCGACCTGGAACCTGATGCAGCCGGGTGACGACTGGCGCGACATGATCGAGGGGTTCCTCGACGCCGACTGCAACATTGGCCTCCTGCCCCGGGCCAGGCTGATGAAGAGCCTCGACTGGTTCCTGGCCACCTATCTGCCGTTTGGAGAGGTCACCCTTCTGCCGCTCCCGGCGGCCGCCGGCCGGCCGCCCGGGGAAAGGCTTCCCTGGCTGGCCCACCTGGAAACCGGCTATTCGCCTGAGATCCGTGACATCGATCGCGCCGCTCCCCACGCGTTCGGCGACCTCGACGGCTACCTGGCCATCCAGACCGGGGCCGAATTGAAGGACCTCTGGTGCCACCCGCGCACTGCCGCCGGCTTCTTCGCCCTCGATGCCTCCGACACCGTGAGCCTGCTCATGCGGCTTGGCTATCGCCAGATCTTCCAGGTCAACGCCGCGGGATTCTCGCGGCGGGTCCGCACCATGCTGGGCTATGACCCGCGCCTCGACCGGGTGCTGGTCGCCCAGTACGGCTTCCACACCGACGGCCAGCTCCTCAACCATCAGGCCCGCCTCTGGCTCCTGCGGCGGCACCTGCCCGCCGGCGCCCCCGACCGGGTGCTGGTCCTGCGCCGCCCCGACCGCGACTTCCCCGACCGCGCGGCCTTCCGGGAGTTCCTGCGGAACCTGCCCGAGCCGGTCGATGTCCTGTTCGCCGGGTTCACCAACCCCCTGAAGAAGCGGTTGACCGACCTGGCCTTCCACCAGGTGGGCGACCTGCAATTGATGACCGGTCACCTGCCCGGCCCGCCCGGGAAAACTCCGCGCTTGGCTCT
>CAZKPI010000301.1:0-6162 GCA_964554555.1 uncultured bacterium | reverse complement strand
CCGCATCCGGTCGAGGGCCCGCTCCGCCTCCGCCAGCACCTCGGGCGATTTCTCCCTCTCGATCAGGCGCCCCAGGGCGTCGTAGGCCTCGCCCCCGCCGACCTGCCCGAGCGCTTTGACGGCCAGGCGGCGCCGGGCCGGGTCTTCCCCGGCCATCATGGCGGCCAGATGCGACAGGATCAGGGTGGCGGGCAGGGTTTCGGGCACCCGCCCGAAGTGGGCCCGGAACGACCGCGAGGCGGCCAGGGTGGCGGTGGCGTAGGCCCCCGCCGTCTGCCGCGCGGGGTCGTCGGACGCCAGCAGTTCCGTCAAGCCGGGAAAGACCTGGGGGTCGTCCAGAAGCCACAGACCGAGCAGGGCATTGGCCACCACCCGGTGGTGTTTGTCGCCGGCCAGGGACCGGAGGGTCTCCAGCTTTTCGGGGAAGGTGAGGGGCAGAAGGGCCTGCAGGGCATTGGCCCGCACCCGCCCCGCCGGGTCGCCGAGGAACTCGCGGAAGAACCCGACCAGCAGAGGTTCTCTGGCCAGGGCGAGCATCGAGACCGCCTGACTGCGCAGGATCTCGTCCTTCCCGGTCCGGGCCAGGGTGATCAGGAAGGCTTTGGCCTCCTCACTGCGGTCGAGGATGAAGGTGCCCAGAGCCCGAATGGCCTCCCGGGCCAGGTCGGGAGTTCCCCGCTGGGCGGTCTCCTCGAGGAACTTGCGGGCTTCGGGGGAGCGGACGAAGGAAACCAGCCGGACGAGCTGGGCCGCCTCGGCCGGCGGGGCCCGCCGGATCTCCTCCAGGAAGAAGCTGAGGTTGGTGAGCCGGCTCAGCACGTGCAGGTCGGCACCGCCATGGCTGATACCGGCCGGCGTCCCCTGGACGAAATCGCCGACCCGCGCCAGGAAGCTGGCGGTGACGAACGCTCCGCCCGCCGCCGCCTTCCGCGATTCATTTTCCAGGCGGGCGGCGAGGTTGACGGTCTCGCCCAGGGTGGTGAATTCGAGCCGCGAGGTGGAACCGACCTGCCCGATCACCACCGGGCCGGCGTTGATCCCGAGACCGGTCTGGAATTCCTCCTGGCCCAGGGCGGCCTGGCGGAGGTTGAACTCGCCCAGGGCCCTCTGCATCTCGAGGGCGGCGAAGACGGCCCGCACCTCCGGCGGCCAGCGTTGGCCCGGAGCGGGCAGGAACACCCCCATCAGCCGGTCGCCCATGAACTTGTCGACGATGCCGCCGGACCGGGCCACCGCCTCCACCATCGTGTCGAAGAACCGGTTCAGGGAGTCGATCACCTCGTCGGGCTGGTGCCGCTCGGCGAAGGCGGAGAACCGGCGGATGCCGGAGAACAGGACCGCCACCTCCTGACGGCCTCCGGTACGCGCGACTTCCCCGGTGCCGCCGGCGACCTCGGTCCAGGCGTTCGGGGAGACGTATTTGCGCATCAGTTCCTTCTTGTGCAGTTCGACGGCCATCTTCTGGAAGGTGGCTTCCAGCTGGCCGAACTCGTCGGTCGCCAGCGCCTCCGGCTGGAGGATGTATTCGCCGCGGCCGACCTGTTCGGCGGCCTCCATCAGCGAGGTGATGGGGGCCAGGATGGCGCCCGACACGGCGATCGAGATCAGGATGCCGACGAAGATGAAACACAGGCCCAGGGCCAGGTTGCCCAGCAGGACACTGCGCAGGTAGTCGAAGGCCGGCTGCAGCGAGAAGCCGACGCGGATCATGCCGAACAGCCCGTTGCCGACCCGCACCGGGATGCAGGCATCCGAGACGGGGTGCCCCTGGTGGACGCTTCGGCGGATCGCCACCTCGGGCCGCGACAAGCGCTGTACCGTCCAGCGGTCGGTCATGAACTGCCCGACCTGGTCGGGCTCGGTGCTGGCCAGGATCTTCCCCTGGGGGTTGATGACCACGCAGTACCGCACCACCGACAACTGGGCGAATTCCTTGAGGGCATACTCGAGGCCCCGGTAGTTGCCCCGGATGATGTCCTCGCCCATGCCGATCTTGACCAGGTTGCCGAGCATGTCGGCATTCTGCCGGGCCCGCTCGAGGTTTGCCCCGCGCTCGAAGAAGGTCACCAGGAGGACCGTCAGCAGAATGATCAGGATGACGACGAGGGAAATGGTCACCGACAGCTTTTCCCGGATGCCCAGGGTCCGCCGGGGGGCGGGTTGGACGTGCGCGGCGGCCGCCCCGGCGGGGCCCCCGGCCGGCCGTTGTTCAGAGACCGGCATCGTCTTCCACCTGCGACAGGAAATCGTACATCGAGGGATCAGGCACCTTCACCGCGAAAAACCCGGAGAACTCGCCGCCTCCCGCCAGCTTTGGCCCAGCCTCCAGGAAGGACCGGGCCACCCGGTCCACCGCGTCCCGGTGCTGGTCCTGGGGGGCCACGTAGACGCCGCCGGGGGCAGGGGCGGAGGTATGGACGGTCCGCAGTTGCCGGGCCAGCTCCGGTTCCAGTTCAGCAAAGAAGGTGTTGGAAACCACCGCCACGTCGAACTCCCCGCTGATCAGGCCGAGGACCGAGTTGCGGGCGTTGCCGGTGAAGGTCTCCCTGCCAAAGAAGGTTTCCGGGTCGAATCCGCGGGCCTTCAGCTCGATCTCGGGGAGGGCATACCCGCTGAGCGAATCGCGGCTCTTGAAGGCGATCCGGGTTCCCTTCAGGTCCTCCAGGCGCCTGGCGGGGGAGTCGTGCTTGACCAGGAACAGCGTCTGCTTGGCCGTCCGGCCGGCCCGTTCGAGGATCGCCCGGATCCGGCCCTGCTGGCGGGCCTTGGCGTAGGCCACTGCGGTGACGGCGGCGATCTGGACATGCCCCTTTTCCAGCTTGTCGAGCAGTTCCCCCGTGGTATCGGAGACGTCGATGACGGCCCGGAACCCGGCTGGCCGGGTGATGGCCTCGAGCGGGGGCTGGACCTCCTCGATGAACTTGACCAGGTCGCCGCGGGGGACCACGAAGCCGAAGGTCATCCGGCCGCCTTCTTCAGGGGAGAGCCCGATGCCCTGGGCGGGCTGGGCGGCGAGGCCGGCGAACACCTCTTCCGGGGCCGACCCCGACCCGGAGAATTCCAGGAGGTTGCGCCAGATCATGGCTCCGGAGGCGATGATCCCGGCCAGGAGGAGGAACACGATCCCCGCGAACAGAGACGTGTTGTCCGCCCATTGTTTCATTTTCATTTCCCAGCACTATACCATACCCGACACTGCTCTCCAGGGCGGACCGTCCCCTGCCCGGACGGTGATGGCGCACCCCCCGCCTCCTGGCAGGAGCGGCGGCGGTTCAGGAAAAAGTGAACGGCCCCCGGTACGGGGGCCGCGTCGGACGGGGACAAGGTCAGGGCGTCGGTCAGTGGGGGTGAAGCAGATCGAAGGTGGTCTGGGCGTCGAGGGACCGGCGGAGGTCGGTCAGGCTGGCATCGCCCGTCACCCGGGCCCGGGCCTGCGGGCGAAGGTCCGGGTGTTCGCTCAGGAGGCGGCCCACGGCCCGCTCGCAGGTTTCCAGGTGCAGAAGAAGGTTGGGGTCGGGATTTGCCGCGTAGGAGCGGGAGCCGGCGGCCACATCGGCCAGCAGACGGTTCAGATGGCGGGCCGGGGCGGTGGTCCGGGGTTCCAACAGCCACCGGACCGAATTCTCGGCCAGGACGGCGTGGGAATAGCCGGGATTGTTGAAGCCGTCGTGCAGTTTGTCGTGCGGGTCACCGGTGCCGTCGTCGTAGGGGGAGCTGTCGCCCATCGCCACCACCCGGCCGCCCTTGGCGCCGACCTCGGTGGAGGCGATGAAGGCCCCGCCGCCGTTCTTGGCGCTGACGGTGATATGGGCGACGCCCTGGCTGGACAGGCACTTTACCGTGGTGCCGCCCCAGGTGCCAACGGCCTTGACGCCCTTGGTGAAGGAGGTCTGGCAGATCTTGCCGGCGGTCGGGGCCTCGGAGAAATACCGCAGGTCGATCTGCAGTCCGAGTTTGGGCAGGAACCGGTTGAGGACGCCGACCGAATCGACCCCGTCGCCGTTGCGGTCGGAGTTGTTGTGGTCGGCGATGGCATACAGCCCGCCGCCGTTTTCCACGAACTTGACGATGGCGGCTTCCTCTTCAGCCGTGTACAGGGAGTTCGGTTCGGGCAGGACAAGCACCTGCGCCCCCTCGATATTGGCCCAGGTCAGCTTCTTGACGGCGCGTACCTCGCACCCCTGCGCCTTGAAGACGTCGGCGAAATCCGAAAATCCGCCGTTGATCACCCAGTCGGCATTGCCGGCGGTCTGGGCGTGGCCCTCATCGAAGAGAACCAGGGGTTTTGCCGCCAGCACGGCAGGCGCCGCGCCGCTGGCCAGAAACAGGGCGAGCCCCAGGAACAGGAGGGGACCGATTCTCGGATTTTTCATACATGGTCTCCCAGGCGGATCAGGGTACTTCATACTCAGGACTTGCTCCAATTCTACCCACAGTTTGCGAGGGGCGTCAAGGAACCTCTTTTGGTATAATGGGGGAAGAGCCGGCAAACCAACCTGCCGGCTGTTGGTGGAGGGCTGATCCATGGGTGTTCCTGACCGTCGGGGGGTGGTGTCGATCATGCTGACCCTGGCTCTGGGGGTGGCCATTGGGGCGGCCACCCTGCTGGTCGGCACCGAGGTTGCGAAGAACATGGAGCCTCCGCCTCCCGCCACGGCCGGGGCGGGCCTGGCCCCCGCGTTTCCGGCCAATTCCGCCCGCGAACTCGAGGAGGCTTTCCAGGGCTATCAGGCGGCCCGGCGCCTGTATGACAAGGCGGTTGCCGCCCGCGTCCAGGACCTGCGGGCCCACCTCGCCGTCCTGCGAAAGGCCAAGGAACGCCTGGAACGGGCTGTCCTTCTGAACACCCCGGGGCTTCCCATGGTGGAACCGGTCTTTCCGGGAGCGGCCACGCCCAGCCGCCCGGCCTCCGGGCCAGCTCTGGCTCCCTGACTCCCCCGAACCCGGTTCAGGACTCGGTCGCCTCCTCCAGCCGCCGCATCAGCAGGGTCGCCTGCCCCATCAGGTCGTGGGGATCCGGTCCGGCCAGCAGGGCGACCGCCTGCCGGCCTGCGGCGAAATAGCGGGACACGGCGGCCGGACACCCTGGCGGCAGAGCCGGGGGAAAGGGCGACTGCCGCGCCGGCCGCCTCAGGAACTGGAGCCTTCCCCAACGGTGTGAACCCTGTCCCGGAGCCGGGTTCGCCGGCCGGGCGGCTGTTCCCCCCAGCCTCGGCGGCACCCCGGCCGCCTCGCACCAGCCCGGGAAATACTCCAGCCGGTTGACGGCCCCGCTGAGGGCGAGCAGGAAGCAGTCCTTCCCCGCCAGGCCGATGGTCAGACGGCACAGGAATCCCGGGGTCGTTCCCAACCCTGGCAGGGCGGCGAGAATCCGGTCGGTGCCCCGGAGCAGGTCGGGAGGAGGCTTGACGGGAAACAGGCGCCAGGCCGTGGTCGCGGCGAGCGACTTGTCGAGCCCCTTTTGCACGTAGAGCCGGTTTCCGGTCGGGCCCACCGTCACCTCGACCGCGGCCTGGACGGGGATCCAGTCCTCGATGATCAGGTCATGGCCGGGCGCGGTGCCCTGCAGTCGTTCGACGAATTTCGGCAGTTCCCGGAAGGCTTCCAGCCGATAGATGCCCTGACCTTCCGTGCCGTTCCGGGCCGCCTTGATGGCGAGGGGAAACCGGTTGCCGGCGATGACCAGCCGGGAGGCTTCCTCGAAGGTGCGGGCCCGCGCCCACCGCGGGGTGGGCAAACCCTGGCCGGCCAGATGCTCGCGCAGGGCCCCCCGGTCGATGATCAGACGGCGCAGGTCGGGCGGCAGGCGGTCACCCGGCCCGCCGGGCTCGGCCAGCCGCCGGTCGTCGAAGATCAGCCCTGCCCCGCCTTCCCCGGCGGTGATGGAGGGCAAAACGTCGGTCAGGGCTGGCTTCCACCAGACCTCTTCGGACAGCGGTTCCATCGCGGGGTACTGTATCGGGCGATCCCGCGGATTTTTCGAGACCCCGCCAAGGGGCCGGGATTTTTCCCCGGCTTGACAGCGACTCCCCGCCTGCCGGAAGATGGTGGGTCTGATGATCACCCCCGCTACCGCGAAAGGAGATTCCCATGCCCACCGAAATTCGCCCCGGCATCCACTGGGTGGGGTCCATCGAATGGACGCTGAAGCACTTCCACAGC
>CAZKPI010000300.1:3696-6168 GCA_964554555.1 uncultured bacterium | reverse complement strand
GTTCAGTCCGACTAGCAGGAGGCGATGGTTCATGGCAGGCGATGCCGATTGTACCTGTCTTCGCCCTGGAATGCAAAGGCCTGTTGGGCGACGGGGACGGGCCCGAAAGGAACGGGCGGCCGGGAAGCATCAGGAAAACCCCTGGACCGGAAAAGCGGGCGGCCGCGGCAAGAGCAGGCAACCTGGCAATCGGCGCCCATCCGGACGCGGCTGGGGTACCTGGGCGGGGAAAATCTGGCAGGAGTGTGAAAAAAACACACATCCGAGGTTATCGGGCAACCGAGAGGGTGTATTTTTTAGGACCTTTGGAAAGCCAGATCCAGAAATCGTTTGAGTGAGGGTAGAGCTCCGGGAAAGATGGGAGGTGTGAAAAATCAGCACATTGTCGATCCGGGGCCTCCAGAAAACTCCTGTTTTCAGCGGGTTTGGGGAACCTATCCAGTTGGCATGCCGCTTGCTCTAAATAGGTCACCGTTCTTTGAAAAGAAAGTTTTCGAGCCGTAATTGGAACGACCTGCCCCTTGGCAGATCCTCCCTCAGTCACGCAACGTCACTGCACCGTTCACTTCACGATCGTGCACACCCGCCCCTCCCGCCGCGCATCATCGCTGAACAGTCTTGCACCAGTCACCCACCGTCACCGAATGGTTCGGAAACTTTTTTCCTTTATCGATCTTCAAGTATCCTCTCAAAAGATCCTCTCACTTTGTCCCCGGTCATTTAAACACCGGGGGCCTTTTTTTTAGGCGGTTTTTTCGGTACCGGCCGCGGCCGCAGGGGCCTTCGGGCAGGCCGAAGATGCCGGGGGGAGGCTGTCGCCAGCCAGTTTCTCCACCACCTTGAGGCTCCACCGCTCGAAGAGCCCCCACCGATAGCCGGCCAGAATGACCAGGGCGGCCAACCCCAGGCCGATCCCGCCTCCAACCACCCCTTGCCAATCCCCAGACGGGAGACCCTGACTGGTCAGGAGGGCCGGCCCGGCCAGGAGTCCCCCGAAAAAGCCCGCCATGGGCACTCCGAAAACCAGAAAGGCGGTCAGACTGCCCTCGCCGGGACGCGTGTCGATCCGAACCTCGTCACCCGGAACCAGGGAAAACCCCTGACGAAGGGCCCGGATGCGGCGAGGTCCCTGTCGGTCGCCGCCGGCGAGGAGTCCGGCGCAGGCTTTACAGCCCTGGCATCCCGCGAGCGGCTGAACCTCCACGGTGATCCACCTGTCCTCCACGGAGAGGACCCGGCCGGTCAAGGACATAGGTAAAAACGGCTCCCCGCAGGGAGCCGTTCGGGCTGGTCGTGGCCGCTCACCACAGATCCTGGGACCACCAGGGCTCCTTCTCCACCGCCGAAGGGATGCCCGCCCCGGTGTGAAGAAAATACTCGGCCTCGAGAAGGGATCTGTGCTGTAATTCCTCCTCGCTCAAGCGCTGAAAGACCTTTTGGGTTTCGCGGTTGAGGACCTTGCCGGCGATCTGGTGGTACAGCCGGTGGGCGGCCTCCTCGGCCGCTATGGCCGAGCGCAGGATCTTCAGGATATCCCCGTCGGGATCGATGTTCTGGGTGGCCTCCGGTGAACCGGGGAACTCCTTGGGCTCAGGTTTTCGGCCCTGGAAGACCTTTTCAAAGATCCTGGTGAGGGTTTCCTGGTGGGACCGTTCGGTCTCGGCCAGGTAGCGGAACTTGGCCTTGGCCAGGCGGTCCTTGGTCCGCTTGGCGAGGCTTTCGTAGAGTTCCCAGGCCTTGATCTCGTTCATGATGGCGAATTCCAGAGCCTGGGCGGGGTTGGCGTTCATCCAAGGGAGGTCGCGGTCATAGTGGGCCAACCGCTGGCCGAACGCCTGGTTGAATGCTGGCAGGTCCTGGGGGATCCGGGCGGTGACGAGGTTGCCGTCGACCACGACCGGCTGGTCTTCGTAGAAGGCCCCCGCGTTGACCAGGTCGTCCCGGATGCCCGGATAGCAGGTCATCTTCCGGTGGGCCGCCACCCGGGCGGAGATGAGAACCTGGGGGCCATGGCAGATGGCGGCCACCGGTTTCCCGGCCTCCATCATGGCTTTCACAAAGGCCAGGACGTCCTTGTTCTGGCGAAGGGTCTCCGGCGCCGCCCCGCCAGGGATCACCAGGCCGTCGAACTCCCCCGCCTGGACCTCGGTGATCGGGGAATCGACCGTGAGGACGGAGCTATTGGTTTTGCCCGGGCAGTTCCCGCGCTGGAGGCCGATGAAGCGGACTTCGGCGCCGTGCTCGCGCAGAAAAGCCGCCGGCGAGGCGGCCTCCTCCTCATGGAACTTTGGGGCGATCAGAATGGCGACCATTTTGTTCTGAAGATCCATGGCTGTGCGCGTCTGAAGCGCGCTCCTCCTTGACGTAGCTTCGGGAATGGGCGGGCTTAGCATAGCATCGGGGTTCGGGGAAGTCAAAGCGGGCGGCCTCCCCTGACAGAGGTGAAGGCGGTGTTTCCCGGTGCCGGACCTG
>CAZKPI010000300.1:0-3672 GCA_964554555.1 uncultured bacterium | reverse complement strand
AGAGGGCCATTGCCGGTGACGATTTGGTCGGCCCTTGACCCGCCCCCGGGGGGATCCGATAATGAAGGTATGCGGAATGCGCAGGGCAATCCGAGGGGGCGGCTGGCCTGGAACCTTCTTCCCGTGTGTCTGCTGATCCTTCTGGCGGCCGGAGAGAGGGCCATGGCTCAATATTCTTCCGCGCAGGGGGCGATCCAGACCCTTCTTGGGACGACCGCCACCCCTGATTCGCCGGAAGCTGGCCTTTCGGGAGGCGGAAACCGCGCCGGCGGGGGCGCCGCCCTGGGGGCGGCCGCCTCGGCCACGAGAGGTATGGCCGGCCCGGGCCTGGCCTCCGATGCCGTCCAATACGACCCTTCGATGGACAACCGGCTGACCTCGCCGGCCTCCCCCCAGGGGTTGTTCGGTCGGCCGATCCTCGAGGTGGAGCGTCTGCTCCGTGCCCATGGCGCCCGTCCATATTCCTACGCGTTCGGGAAATACTCCCGGATGACCTTCTCGGTCTACCTGATCACCCTCCTGTTCGATCGGGAACGGAAACTGGGCGGCGTGGTGGTCAGCCCGAAGCCCCCCTTTACCCAGGTGGAGCCCCAGGTCCAGCAGTATCTGATGAAAGTGTTTCTCCCGCAGGGTGACCTGACCGGCTTCCAGACCATCCTGGGCCGCCATCGCCTGGAAATCTGGTTCCAGGACAATCAGAAATGCGCCAAAAGTGTCCTGGAGAACCTGGACAACAAGGCCCGCTTCCTGCGGTAGGGGCGGCCCTCAGCGGGTTGGCCCGTCGGGTGGGGCCGTTTCGGCGGAATGGGGGGAAGAGATGCCCTGGGGCGGCGGCGGAGTCGAGGGGTAGAAGTAGCTGATCATCGCGGCGCGATACTCCCAGATGGTCCAGACGCTCAGAAAGGCCACCAGGAAGAGGTATTCGAGCTGGTCCGCGTGGAACCACCAGATGTAGGGGATGCTCAACAGCGGCATCGCTCCGGCCGCGAGCAGGGCTCCCGGCCGGGTGGAGAGGCCCCAGAAGGACAACCCCCCCCACAGAACGAACGCGAGGATGGCCGGCACCGGCAGGAGAACCAGCATCACGCCGAAAGTGGTGGCCAGCCCGCGGCCCCCCCGGAAGCCCAGGAGAGCTGAATTGCAATGCCCGATGACGACCAGCAGAGCGCCGCCGCAGACCGCCCACCAGGGCGGGGCGGCGAGGGGGCCCACCAGGCCTGGATCGGTCGGCAGGGGGCCCACCAGCCAGGCCCGCAGGGGCCAGACCACCGCCACCCCCTTGAGGATGTCGATGATGGTGACGGTGATGCCCAGGCCCATGCCGAGGACTTCGAAGACCTCCCTGGCCCGCAAGGTGGACCGTTCCCCCGGGACCAGGAGACTGCCCTTGCCAGCCAGGCGTGCGGCGATCGTCCCGGTGGGGATCGACCCGACCAGGTAGGCCAGGACGAAGAATGTGACAACCGAACCGGTGGTCACGCGGGGATCCCCCGGCCGGTCACTCGTTGGGTTTCAGGGTGATGCACTTCTTGGGGCATTTGACCACGCAGGCCCCGCACCCTACGCACTTTTCGGGGATGACCTGATGCTTTTCCTTGGGGGTGCCGCCCTTGATCGCCTGGAACTTGCAGACCTTGAAGCACAGGGTACAGCCGACGCAGGCGGGCTCGTCGATGACGGCTTTCTGGCCTTTGAAGCCCGGTTTGCCCAGGAGCTGAATCGTCTTCTGGGGGCATTTGGCCACGCAGGCGCCGCATTCCACGCATTTCTCGTAGTTGATGCGGGCGAGGTTGTTCTCGATGATGATCGCCTCGTAGGCGCAGACCTTGGCGCACAGCCCGCATCCAATGCATCCGACCTTGCATACCTTGCGAACGTCCGGGCCCTTCTCGGGGGAGTTGCACTTGACGTGGACCTTTTTGGCCTGGTCCGTGAGCTTGATGATGTTCTTCGGACAGGCCTTCACGCATTTGCCGCAGGCGGTGCACTTCTCGCGGTCGATGACGGGCAGGGAATCCGGGCCCATGGTGATCGCCCCGAACAGGCAGACCTTTTCGCAGCTGCCCAGACCGACGCACCGGTGGGGGCAGAGCCAGGGGCCGTTGGAGACGAGGATGGCCGCCTGGCAGTCGGGAATGCCGGAATAGGTGAACTTCTGGTATTCCTCGCCGGGGAGGCCCGCGCACATGACGGTGGCGGCTTTGGGGGTGGTTCCGCCGGTGTCGGCCATGCCGAGGGCCTTGGCCAGCTGGGCGCGGTTGGCGGCGGAGATGACCGGGCAGGTCGCGATGGGAACGCCCTTTTCCACGATGGCCGTGGCCAGGCCCGCACAGCCGGGGAATCCACAGCCGCCGCAGTTGGCCCCGGGCAGAAGGCTGATGGCGGTTTCGATGCGGGGATCGACGGTCACGGAGAACTTCTGGCTGGCGTAGGAGAGAATGGCGCCGAAGACGAACCCCAGAAGGCCCATGAGGAGGATGGCGGAGAGGATGGCCATGAAAGTGCTCCTTTACACGAGGCCGGCGAAGCCGTAGAAGGCGATGGCCAGCAGGCCTGCGGTGATGAAGGTGATGGGGGCGCCGCGCATGGCCAGGGGGATGTCGGCGACCTCCAGACGTTCGCGGATGCCGGCCATCAGGATGAGCGCGAAGAAAAACCCGAGTCCGCCGCCGAGCGAGTTGACCGCGGATTCCACGAGGTTGTAGTTCTTCTTGACGTTCAGGAGGGCCACGCCCAGCACCGCGCAGTTGGTGGTGATGAGCGGCAGGTAAACGCCGAGGGCCTGATAGAGAGTGGGAACGGTCTTCCTGATGACCATCTCGACAAACTGAACGAGGGCGGCGATGACCAGGATGAATGACAGGGTCTGAAGATACTCGAGCCGGAACGGGGTGAGGAAGAACTCCTGGATCGACCAGGTGACCACTCCGGCCAGGACCATGACGAAGGTGACCGCCAGGCCCATGCCGACGGCCGAATCGATCTTGTTCGAAACCCCCACGAACGGGCAGATGCCGAGGATCTGGTTGAGAACGAAATTCTCGATGAAGATGGCGACGATGAAGATGCTGAAGATGCCGGCGGTCATTTGGCACCTCCCGCGGCCATGTGTTTCTTCCAGGCCATGAGCAGTCCGAACACGAAGAACCCGCCTGGTGCCATGATCATCAGCAGGCAGGGGTCATTCCTGACCAGGGGAACCGGGATGCCGAAGAACTTTCCATCGCCGAGGACCTCCCGAAAGGCGGAGATCAGCGAAAGTGCCAGGGTGAAGCCCAGGCCCATGCCGATCGCGTCAAGGATCGAGTCGACCGGGGTGTTTTTGTTGGCGAACGCCTCGGCACGGCCGAGGATGATGCAGTTGACCACGATCAGGGGGATGAAAATGCCCAATTTCTCCGACAAGGCCGGGGTAAAGGCGGCCATGAACTTGTCGACCATGGTGACGAAGGTGGCGATGACCACGATATAGACCGGAATCCGGATTTTGTCGGGGACACCGGAGCGGATCAGGGAAATGATCAGGTTACTGCCGATGAGCACGAAGGTGGCGGCGATCCCCATGCCGATGGCATTGGCCATCGAGGTGGAGACCGCCAGGGCCGGACAGCACCCCAGCATGATGACAAAGATGGGGTTCTCGGCCCAGATGCCTTTGCGGAGTTCCTTCCA
>CAZKPI010000299.1:2413-6185 GCA_964554555.1 uncultured bacterium | reverse complement strand
GAGGGGCGGGGGGGGAAGGGGGCCGGGATCTCAGTCCTTGATGGGACGGAACGCCCCGTTCTCGACGCGGGCGAAGATCACCCCGCGGGGGTCGTCGTTGTATTCGTTGAAGCTGATCGGCCCGGTCACGCCGGGGAACTCCCGGGTGGCGGCCAGGGCGTCGCGAATCCTGGCCTTGTTCAACCCCCCGCGTTCGATGGCGCGGGCCATCAGGTAGACCGCATCGTAGGCGTGGGCGGCGAACGAGTCGGGCCGCTTGCCGTAGCGCTTTTCGAACGTGCTGATGAACCGCTGGGTGACGGGATCGTTGCGGGTGTCGTCGAAGGGGTAGGTCACCACCGTCCCCTCCGCGGCAGGACCCGCCCGGCGGAGGAATTCCGGCGACACCATGCCGTCGGCCCCGAAGATGGGAACCTGACTGCCGGAGGCGCGGATCGCCTTCACCAGGCCGGCCGCCTCCAGATCGAGCCCCCAGATGATGATGGCGTCCGGGGTTTCCTGGCGTACCAGGGCCACCTGCTCGGCGAAGTCGGTCTGGCCGGGGTTGAAAAAGTTCTTGAAGATCAGCGGGTTCTGACGATCGACGGCGATCTGGGCGATCGTCTTGCCCCCCATCTTGCCATACCGGTTCTTCTGCTGGAACAACCCCACCCGTTTGTAGCCACGCTTGTCGAAAACCAGGTTGGCGATGGCCCGCCCCTGGGCCCGGTCGTCGACCAGACAGCGGAACATCCAGGGACTGCCGATCATTTGAACCGTGGGGTCGGTGCTGACCGTCGTCAGCTGGGGAGTCTCGGCCTTGAGGGTGATGCGGGCGGCCACATGGGTGCACCCGGAGTGGACCGAGCCGATGATGGCCCAGACCTTGTCCTCGAACAGCAGGCGCACGGTCTGGTGGCCGTTCTCCCCCATGTCGTTGCGGTCGTCGCGGTAGACCAGCTCCAGGGGTCGCCCCAGAACCCCCCCGCGGGCGTTGATTTCGTCGCGGGCCAGGTCGGCCCCTTCCCGCATGGCCGCCCCGTAGGAAGCCCCGCTTCCCGACAACGAGGCCAGCACTCCCACCCGGATGGTCTTGGGATTGGTGTCGCCCTCGGTGATGGTGCGGCCGGGGCCGTTATATTCGAAGGGGGCGGTCCACTGGTGGTAGGCCTTCACTCCCTGGGCGGCCAGGCGGGGACCGGCCAGCCCAAACGCGGCGGCCGCCGCCAGATACAGGATCACGCGTCCGTGACGGATCATGTTGGTCAGTCTCCTTCCGGCGGTCAGCCGCTACCAGGCGAACCGGGCGGTGTACAGCCCGGTGGCCGTCCCCACCCAGATGCGGTCGCCCACGAACTCGACCGCCCAGATGAAATCCCCGGCGGGGGCCTGGGGCACGCTTTCGGTCCGCCAGACCCCGTTCTGGAAGAACCGCAGTTCCCCGCCCGGGCCTCGCGGGTCCTTCTGGTAGGTCACCCACTTCCCCGCGGCGTGGTCATACAGGCACAGTCCCTTGTCGGTGCCGATGGCCACGACCCGCCCGTCAGGCGACAGTTTGACGGTGTTGATGAAATCGGAGGGCAGGCCCGAGTCGGGGTCTTTGACGGTCCAGGTGTTCCAGGCGGTGCCGTCGAAGCGGGTGAGCCCAAAATAGGCCCCGGCGTAGATCACGTTCCGGTGCTTGGTCACCGCCACCTGGATCTCGTGCAGGGGGCCGTCGTTGCGCACCACGTCGACGTCGAAGATGTCGTCAGGGTCCTGGTAGACGGTGGTGGTGGCGCCGTCGGCGGCCACCTTCATCAGGCCGCTGCCCCAGATGGCGAACCAGGTGTCCCCGCGGCCGTCCGGGTCGGAGGTGCACGAATAGATCCAGACCTCGTTCATGTCGGTGTTGGTGTCGTTGAAGGTCTTCCATTCGCCCGTCTGGGGGTTAAACCGCGAGATGCCGTTGGTGGTCGCCACCCACACGTAGGGGAGGGTGACCGTGACCCCGTAGACCACGTCATTGACCAGGCCGGAGTTCTTCGTGGTGAAACTCTGGAAACGGCCCTGGTGGAACCGGCCGACCCCCTGAAAGGTGCCGAACCAGATCGCCCCGTCGCCGGGATGGACGGCGATCGAGGTCACCACGTTGTGGGGAAGGCCGTCCTCGGTCGTGTAGACCGTCCAGGCCTTGCCGTCGAACCTGGCCGCTCCCTCCTCGGTGCCGATCCAGACGTCGTTCTCGGCCAGAGCCTTGATGGCAAAGACGGTGCGGTGCGGGATGGTGGCGGATATCCGGCTGGCCGGGGCCGGCCCGGCCATCATCAGCAGGTTCAGCAGGACCAGGGTGGTGATCGCCAGACGAGGGATCGGGGGGGCATGCCGGCAGGATGACATGATGGCTCCTGTGAAATGACGTGATGCCGTCATTGTAGGAAGGCCCGGGTCAGGCTGTCAATCCGGGAGATCCCGGAAAGTCGGCAATGCCCATCCCCGTTCAGGTCTGGCCGGGGAGGCCGGGGGCCGGACCACGGTCCTTGAGGGGGCCGCGGCGGCATGGTATCATCTTTGGCGGCGGGGCGACTTTTCCCCCCGCCCTGGAGGGAACATGATGGAACCCGTCCTGCGCCGGCCGGCCGGCCATCCGGGTGCCCGCCTGCCCGCCCTTCTGCTGGTTGTGGCGGGGCTGTGGTGGCTGACCGGGTGCACCGGCGACCCAGCGCCCCGCGTCGAGGTGAAGGGCCCGGTCTACGGCGGCGTGTACCGCCGGGCGTTTTCCGATGCCTTCATGACCCTCGACCCTGCCTTGGTGTCCGACACCTTCTCCCATGAGGTCTGTCGGCAGATATTCGACTCCCTGGTAGATTTCGACGACGAGGGGAAGGTCATTCCCGCCATCGCCCAAAGCTGGGAGATCAGCGACGACCGCCTGCGCTACACCCTCCATTTGCGGCCGGATGTCCGGTTCCACGCGACCTCCGGGCCCGACAACCGGCCCACCGCCAACGGGGGCCGCCTGCTGACCGCCGCGGATGTGGAGTACACCTTCCGGCGTCTGCTCGACCCCCGGGCCAAGGGCCGGCATGGCGAAAACTTCTCGGTCGTGCAGGGGGCCGCCGCCTATCGTTCCGGGGCCGCCTCCACCATCTCCGGCATTCGGGTGACCGCCACCGACACGATCGAGTTCACCCTCGAACGGCCGTTCGCCCCCTTCCTGTCGGTGCTCGCCCTCAGCAACGCCTTCATCGTGCCCCGCGAGGATGCCGAGGCCCTCGGTGAGGGCTTCGCCTCCGCCCCGGTCGGGACCGGCCCCTTCCTGTGGGCCGGAAGGCAGGGCGGAACCCTGCTCCTGCGCGCCAACCCCAACCATTTCCGGGGGCGGCCCTATCTCGACGCCATCGAGTACCCGATCATCGAGAACGAGATGGAGCGGTTCGAGGCCTTTCGCCGCGGCGAGCTGATGCAGACCGACGTTCCCGACCCTGAATACAAGAACGTCAAGCAGGATCCCGTGCTGTCGCGCCATTTCCACGAGGTGAGCCGCTGGGGGGTCAACTACCTCGGCTTCAACGTCCGGAAGCCGCCCTTCGACAACGTCAAGGTTCGGCAGGCTATCAACTACGCCATCGACCGCGAGGCCATCGTCAAGCTGATCATCAACGACCGGGCCCGGCTGGCCCAGGGCATCCTGCCGCCCGGCATCCCCGCCTACAACCCCAAGGTCCGCGGGTATCCCTTTGACCCCGCCAAGGCGCGAAGCCTGCTGGCCGAGGCCGGGTATCCCGAGGGGAAGGGCTTCCCCGAGATCACC
>CAZKPI010000299.1:0-2387 GCA_964554555.1 uncultured bacterium | reverse complement strand
CACGGCCGAGTTCATCCTCGCCAACCTGCGCGATGTGGGCATCAACTGCAACGTGCGGGAGTCCGATTTCAAGGACCACCTGGCCGCGGTCGAGTCGGGCGAGGCGGGCTTCTTCCGCATGGGCTGGACCGTCGATTATCCCGATCCCGACGACTTCCTGTTCACCCTGTTCCATTCGTCCAACGCCGGAACCAAGGGGAACTTCAGCAGGTATGCCAACCCCCGGGTCGACGAAATCCTCGAGCGGGCCCGGTTCGAGATCGATCACAAGACCCGCATCGCCCTCTACCAGCAGGCCGAGCAGATGATCCTCGACGACGCCCCCTGGGTGGTCGTCTTCCACTACACCACCCACGTGCTGGTCCAGCCGTCGGTCCGGGGCGTGAAGCTGATGCCCCTCGGCCCCCCGTTCATCCCCTACCGCACGATCTGGCTCGCCCCGACCACGCCCTGAAAGCAGGGCGCCTGCCCGATTCCCGCCGCCCCGTGTTGTCGGAAGGACGCGGCAGGAACCGCCGCCCGCGTCGTGTGGGCCGGCGCGGCAGGCCTCGGGCCGGTCAGGCCGGTCAGGCCGGTCAGGCCGGTCAGGTCCCGGACCGACACGATGTCGGAAGGGCCCCTTTTCCGCCATGGATGGCGGCGCGAAACGCCAGTTTCGCGCACCGCAAAAAAAACTTCCCGGCCGGTGGGGGTCCGCTGGCCCCCCGGGTGGAGGCTGACCTTTTCTTCCGGGGGCGGCGCTCAGCAGTCTCCCCGGCTCACAGAGTGAACTTGCGGTAGCGGGCGCGACGGTTCTCGTAGGCCGCCTGCCCGAGTTTCTTCAGCCGGATCCGCTCGTATTCCTCGTAGTTGCCTTCGAACCACTGGACGTGGGCTTCGCCCTCGAAGACCAGCAGGTGGGTGCAGACGCGGTTGAGGAAGAAGCGGTCGTGGCTGATCACCATGATGCACCCGCTGAAGTCCTGGATGGCGTCCTCGAGGAGGCGCAGGGTGCCGACGTCGAGGTCGTTGGTCGGTTCATCGAGCAGGATCAGGTTGGCCCCCGATTTCAGGATCTTGGCCAGATGCACGCGGTTGCGCTCGCCGCCGGACAGGTCGCGCACCAGCTTCTGCTGGTCGGTGCCGCGGAAGCCGAACCGGCCGCAGTAGGCGCGGGCGGGGATCTTCTGCTTGCCGAAGGGGATGTCGGCCTTGCCGTCGCTGATCTCGTCGAACACGGTCTTCTCGTCGGACAGCACGTCGCGGTGCTGGTCGACCCAGGCCATCTGCACCGTCGGGCCGACGGTGATCTCGCCCCCGTCCGGTTTCTCCTTCCCGGCAATCATCTTGAACAGGGTGGTCTTGCCGGTGCCGTTCGGCCCGATGATGCCCACCACGGCCCCCTTGGGGAGGTTGAAGGTCAGGTCCCTGATCAGGATGTTGCCGTCGAACCCCTTGGTCAGGTTCTTCGCCTCGACCACCTTGTCGCCGAGCGGGGTGGCTGGGGCGATCTGGATGACGTTGGCTTCGGGGTTGCTTTCCGCCGACTCGCGGGCCACCAGTTGTTCGTATTCCTTGATGCGGGCGGCGCTGAGATCGTGCCGGTCCTTGGCGCTCATCTTGATCCATTTCAGTTCGCGCTCGAGCGACCGGCGGCGGGCCGACTCCTTCTTCTCCTGCTGGGCCAGGCGTTCCAGTTTCTGCCCCAGCCAGGAGGTGTAGTTGCCCTCGAACGGGATGCCGTGGCCCTGGTCCAGTTCCAGGATCCATTTCGTGATGTTGTCGAGGAAGTAGCGGTCGTGCGTCGAGATCAGCACGGTGCCGGGGTAGTTCTTCAGGTAGTTTTCCAGCCAGTCGATCGTCTCGGCGTCGAGGTGGTTGGTGGGCTCGTCCAACAGCAGGAGGTCGGGCTGTTCCAGGAAGGCTCGGCACAGAGCCACCCGGCGCTTCTCCCCGCCCGACAGGTTATCGACCACGGCGTCGTCCGGGGGCAGGACGAGGGCGTTGGCGGCCACCTTCATCTTGGTGTCGATCTCCCACCCGCCGGCGGCGTCGATCTTCTCCTGAAGCGCGGTCATGCGCTCCATGGCCTTGTCCAGGGCTTCCCCTTCCAGGTCTCCCATGCGGTTGGTGATGTCTTCATACTCGGCCACCAGGGCCAGAGTGTCGGCGAACGCCCCCTCCAGGATTTCCTTGACGGTCTTGCCCGCTTCCAGCCGTGGTTCCTGCGGAACCATCCCGACGCGTACCCCCTTGGCGGGTTCGGCGGTGCCGACGAAGTCCTTGTCGATGCCGGCCATGATGCGCAGTATGGTCGACTTGCCTGCGCCGTTCTCGCCGACGATGCCGATCTTGGCGCCCGGGAAGAAACACAACCCGATGTCCTTCAGGATCTGCTTCTGGCCGTA
>CAZKPI010000298.1:0-6204 GCA_964554555.1 uncultured bacterium | reverse complement strand
GGCCGCCCGCCGTCCCGCCCGCCGGCGCCTGGGGGGCCTTGCCGGCCGGGGTGCCGGCCGGGTCGAGGCCGGGGTTCTTGACCTTCAGATCGTTCATCGCCGGCTCCGGTTCACTGGTCGACCCCGCACAGGATGACGCGGTTGCGGCCGGCCCCCTTGGCCTGGTACATCGAACTGTCGGCCCGCTGGATCAGTTCGTCCTTGTCGTTGGCGTTCAGGGGGAACCCGGCCACCCCGATCGAGATGGTGCAGTGCAGAGGCGGCTGGCCCTGGGCGATCGAGGGGAACTCGAACTTCGAGATGTCGCGGCGGATGCGCTCGGCCACGATGCGGGCATCCGACTGTGTGGTCTCGGGCAGGATGATGACGAACTCCTCGCCGCCGTACCGGGCGGCAATGTCGGTCGTGCGGATGTTCTTGCGCAGGATGAGGCTGATCTCGCGCAGGATGATGTCGCCCTGCTGGTGACCGTACTTGTCGTTGATGTCCTTGAAATGGTCGATGTCGCACATCAGCAGGGACAGGGTCGAATTGTAGCGGCGACTGCGCTTCACTTCCTCGTCGAGACGCAACTGGAAATAGCGGTGGACGAACAGTTTGGTGATCGAGTCGGTGATGGCCAGCGAATACAGCCGGGCGTTCTCGAAGGCGATAACCGCCTGCGAGGCCAGGGTGGAAAAGAACTCGAGGTCGTTCTCGGTGAAGGGCTCGCCGTTGATCTTCGGGCCGACCTTGACCACCCCGTAGAGTTCGCCCTCCTTCAGCAGGGGCACGTAGACGGCGAAGGGAAGGGGGCGGCCGATGGCCGTGTAGCTCTGGTAGGTGGTGTTGCTGGCGATCTCCTGGGCGAGGATGGGCCGTTTCTCTTTCAGCAGGGTGGTCATCGCCCACACTTCCGCCGCGTCTTTTTCGAGGTTCTTCACCGTCTCGGCATCGATGCCCTTGACGGCCTTCACCTCGAGGACCGGCCTCTCTTCCCCGATCAGCATCAGCACGCCCTTGTTGGCCCAGACCGTCTCGAGGAACATGTCGATGGAGATCTTGATCAGTTCGTCGAGGTTCAGGGTCGAACTCAGCACCTTGCCGGACTGCTGGAGGCTCATCAGGTTGAACACCTTGCGGTCGAGTTCGTTTTTGGTGGCCTCCGATTTCTCATACAGCGAGGCGTTGTTGATGGAAGTGGCCGCCAGACTGGCCAGGGCCTGGATCACCTGGATGTCGGAAGCGGTGAAGCGACTCTGGTCCTTGCGGGCCCCCAGCAGAATCAGGCCGACGAAATGGTCCTTCAGCCGCATCGGGAACATCAGGTGCAGGGCCCGGCAGGCGTCGGTCTCGAACTCGGCCACCAGCAGTTCGGCCGCCTGTTCGTCGATCTGCCAGAAGCCCTCCTCCGCGAAAATGTTGGTGACGATCTTGTTGTCTGAATAGAAGCGGAACCGGGCGAACAGTTCCGGGGAGAAGCCGAGCAGATCCTTGATCGTGACCATGTCGGTCCGGTCGCTGTACAGCATGATGGCCGCCCCCGTCACCTGGAGCCGCTCGGTGATCAGGGACAACAGGGTCCGGATCAGGGTGTCGACGCTCAGACTGGCCCCCATCGCCTTGCCTGCCGCATACAGGACCGACAGGGAATCCACCTTCCCCTCGAGTTCGCGGTTCATCTCGCTGATCGTCTTCATGTAGTGTTCGATCGCTTCCCGCGACTCGACCAGACTGCAGAAGATCTTGCCGAAACTGGTGGAGACCTCCCCCAGGGCGTCGAGCTGGCCCAGATCAGGGTTGGCGGGGGCCTCGCCGTCGGCGATCGCGTCGGCCAGGTTGACGAAATGGTGCAGGGGCCGCAGGATCTTGAAGGTCAGGACCAGGTGCGTCAGCAGGATCAGCAGTCCGGCGGTGATCGCGAAGGGCAGAAGCGGGAGGGGATACCCGAGCAGGACGAAGACCTCGTAGCTGAGCGCGGCCACGACGGCCAAAAAGGCGTCCAGCTTGAGGGCAAAACTCATCGTTCCCCCGTCCTTTGCATGATGCTCGGGGCCCGCTCCTGCAGTCCCTGCAATAATGCCGAAAACACACCATCGGGCGGGACCGCGGCATCGATCACCAGGAAGCGATGCGGTTCCCGTCCGGCCAGATCCAGATAGCCGTTGCGGACTTTTTGATGGAAGGCTACCGCCTCCGACTCCATCCTGTCAAAGGATTTTTTCCCCCCGTGCCGGGCCCGGTCGAGCCCCAGGGCGGGGTCGATGTCGAACAGCACGGTGAGATCGGGCAGAAAATCGCCTAGCAGGCGCTCGTGCAGATCCCGGACGAGGCCGGCGCCCAGGCCGCGGGCGTATCCCTGGTAGGCCAGGCTCGAGTCGGCATACCGGTCGCAGAGCACCACCGTTCCCGCCTGGAGGGCGGGGCGGATGACCTGCCGCAGGTGCTCGGCCCGCTGGGCCAGCATCAGACAGGCCTCCGTCGCGGGCTCCAGCGGGCCGCCCCCCGGGTCGAGGAGGATGGCGCGGATCTTGTCGCCGACCGGGGTGCCCCCGGGCTCGCGGGTGAGCAGGACGGAGCGGCCGGCCGCCGCCAGGTGGTCGCGGAGGCGGCGGATCTGGGTGCTCTTGCCACTGCCTTCGGGGCCTTCGAAGGTGAGGAAAAAACCGGTCCAGCGCGGGGAAGCGGCCATGGGCGGGTCCGGTTCCCTCACTTCAGCCCGAAGAACTCGTCGAGCCGGGTGAGCTGGAAGACACTGCGGATGGACTCGGCGACGTTCAGCAGTTGCAGGCGGCCGCCCTGGCGGGTGATCTCCTTCTTCAGATAGACCAGCATGCCCAGTCCGGAGCTGTCGAGATACCCGACCTTGGCCAGGTCGATGGCGTAGCTCCAGTCGCCGGCCACGATGGCCTCGCTGATGGTGCTCTTCAGCCCCTTGACCTGGTGGACATCGAGTTCCCCCTCGAGGGTGAACGTCACGTGGTGCTTCTTGTCATCAACCTGGGTTGCGATTTTCACTTTGGCCTCCCGCATCGTCGGGCGAGATTCTTTTCAACATGCGCACGGTTACGGTCCGGGTCGGGGGGTCGGTGGCATACTCCACGGCGTCCATGATGCGGCGCATGATGTACACCCCCAGGCCCCCCTCGCGGAGGTTGTTCAGGTCGGGCAGAGGGATGGCCCCGGGGTTGAACTGGGCATCCTCATACTGGAGCTGGACCAGGAAATACCGGTCGGACACCTGGATGCTGAGACCGAACCGGCGGGTGGGATCGAACCGGAAGGCGTGCCGGATCACGTTGGTGCAGGCCTCGGAGACGGCGAGCTTCACGTCGCTGAGCACCTGCGGCCGGAGCTTCTGGTGCCGCGTGCAGGAGTCCAGGAGGCGGCGCACCAGGGCCAACGAACGGGAGGTCCCTGGGATCTCCAGGTCCAGGTGGGTGGATCTGGGGCGGGGTTCCTGCATCAGCTGGGCGATGGACATGACCGGTCGGACACCTCGAACCGGGAACACTCCGCCCGGGCCCTCCGGTTGGCGGCCGGCGGGCCTCGCGGGAGGGACGGTTCCCGGAGTCACAGGGAATGGATCAATTCAGGTTCCAATAGTAGCAAATGATACCGGACTCCGTCCACTCGCCCCGGCTTGCCAAGCTGGCGATAGGTACGGCCCAACTGCACGATCAGCTCGGCCGACTGGGGCTCCAGGAAAGCGGCGGTCTCGAAATGCTTCAGGGCCTGGTCGGTCTGGGCCAGGTCTTCGAACCCGAGGTGGCAGAGCCCGAGATGGAAGTGGGCCCAGGGCAGATCGGGGTGCTCGCGGACGATCTTCTCGCAGGTCTTCATGTTGGCCTGCAGGGCCCGCAGGCGGTCCGCCCCTTTGAGGAACTCGAGCTGGGCCTGCATCATCCCCCACCTCAGCCAGGGCAGGGGCTCGGGCAGGGCGTTTCCCTTGTTCCAGGTCAGCAGGGCGCGCTTGGCCCACTCCTCCCGCTGGGGGGAGCGGCGGGCCACCAGGGTCTGGGCCCAGGCCATCTCGAAATACAGCCAGGGCTGGGTTTTCTCCTGGGCCAGGCGGTCCTGGCAGGCGGCCAGGAAGTCCATCAGCTCGTTCTTGCTGGCCGTTTCTGTCTCCTTGCCCAGCATCTCGACGATCTTGCGCCGGAACAGTCCGTTCTCCGGGAACAGGTTCTTCAGCGACAGGTAGCATTTGCGGGCTTCGGTGAACGACTGGAAGTTCTCGTGCAGACGGGCCAGCCCGAACAGGGCCTGGGGGTCCGAACTCTGCCGGACCCACTCTTCCAGATGATGCAGGGCCTTGCGGTAATCGCCGCGCACCCGGTGGACCAGGGCCAGGCCCCGGTGGGCCCAGGCGGACGCCTCGAAATGGGCCAGGATCTCCTCGAACAACTGCTCCGCCCGCTTGAGGGTGTCGGCCTGGAACTTCGTGCCGGTGCCGAACACGAAATTGGCGTAGGCCTCGATCAGCAGGGGCAGAGGATCCCCCTTCCGAGCCGCGGCCAGCTCGGCGTGGATGGCCCGGACCATCGCCGCCAGCGACTCGCGCTCGAACCGTTCGCCCTGGATCTGACTGCGCTTCAGCCGGAGCAGGGCCAGGTGGGCCTCGACGTCTGACCGGTGGTCCTTCAGCAGAGAAGACAGGAGTTCGATGGCCAGGGGCTCCTTCTCCTCGAACTCGTAGACCCGCGCCAGCTGGAAGCCGATCCAGGGGTCCTGGGGTTTGGCCGCCCGCACCTTCGACAGCAGTTCCGACGCGCGCGGCAGGGCGCCGATTTTCAGGTTCACCTCGGCCAGCAGCTGCAGCCACGCGATCTCCCGGGGAACCAGGTCGAGGGCCCGTTCGAGCCGCTCGATGGCGGTCAGGTAGAACCGCTTGCCCATGGCCTCGCGCGCCTGCTGGGCCAGCCGTTCGCCTTCCGCCCGGGCCTTCTCGATGCGGATCAGTTCCGGCGCCTGGTAGGCCCGCACGCAGGTCGGGTCGAGCCGGGAGGCCTGTTCGAACGCCTTCTCGGCCGCCGGGAAGTCGCCGAGCCGGATCAGCGTCTCGCCATAGTCGCACCAGGCGTCAGGGTGCTTCTGGCCGGCCTCCAGCAGGGTCTTCTGCGCCTTCGCCACCCGCGCGAAATCGCCGGTCTGGCGGGCGCACCGCGCCACCCCCTGCAGGGCCCACAGGGTGCGGGGCATGCCCTCCAGGTAGCCGTCATACACGGCCAGCGCCTTGTCCCAGGCGGCCCGGGCCTCGAACACCTCCCCGAGCGTCTGGACGATCTCGGGGTGGTGGGGGCTGATCTCGCGGGCTTTCTCCAGGTCGGCCAGGGCGCGGTCGGTGAGCTTGCGGTCCAGGAAGAAGCGGGCCAGGCGCAGGAAGATGTCGCCGTCCCGGATGGTCTGCGACCGGATGCGGTCGAACATCCCGTCGCCCTTCTCCTCCATCCCCATGTCGGTGTAGAGCTTCCCCATCTCGAGCAGGATCTCGACGTTGTCCGGCCGGTCGATCAGCGCCCGCTCGAACTCCAGGATCGCCTTGCCCCGCTCGTTCAGCCCGAGAAAGGCCTTCCCCAGCCCGATCCGGAGGTCGGGGTCGTTGGGAAAGACGTGCAGTCCGTCCTGGTAGTGCCGCGCCGCCCCGTCGAAGAACTTCTGCGCGAGCATCGCCCGTCCCAGCAGGAGGAACATCTCCCGGGTCTCGCCCGCCACCTTGCGGTAGGCCGACAGGTCCTCCTGGGCGGCGGCCGGGTCGTCGAGACTGAGCTCGACCTCGGCCAGCCGCAGAAGCACCTCAGGGCGCTCCGCGGCGCGGGAACGCAGGGACTGCAGGCGTTCCAGCGACTGCTGGCGCATGCCGGCCTCGCGCAGAAGGCGGGCCGACTGGAGCGCCGCCTCCAGATCCCCCGGATCGAGGGCGAGCACCTTGTCCAGGGCGGCGATCGCCTCCTCGGACCGGCCCAGCACCTCGTAGACCCGGGCGCCGAGCTTGTACACCCGCGGATGGTCGGGGGACAGCGCCTTGACCGCCCGGAAGGCCGACAGGGCCTTCTCGGCCTTGCCGGCCTCGAGCAGAGCGTCGGCCAGCCGGAAATACCCGTCGGGCGAGCTGGGGTTCTTCTTGACCAGCGCGTTCAGCCGCTCGATCTCGGCCGCCTGGGCTTCGCGGGGCGGCACCGGGGCCGCGGCGGGCGGCGGGGGCGGCTCCTCGGGAGGCAGGGG
>CAZKPI010000297.1:0-6206 GCA_964554555.1 uncultured bacterium | reverse complement strand
GGGCCGGCCCGCCGCGTGGGGGCCGAGCCAGCGGACCGGGCGGGCGGCGGGGGCGCCCCCGCCCAGCAGGGCCGAGGCGGCGATGGCCTGGAACAGGGCGGCGGCGGCGCTGGCGGTGGCGGCCGGATCGGCGGCGGGGTCGTCGAGGCGGGCGGCCAGCTGGTCGAGCGGTGACTCGAAGGGGGTCAGCAGGAGGTCACTCATGCGGCGGCCCCTTCCCCGCCCCCGGAGGACCCGCCCAGGACCAGTTCCGTGACGAGGTGGTCGTAGCGAAGCACGAGGATGAACATGACGACGATCGCCCCGGCCAGTTGCGGCAGGTCGCTGACCATCGCCTTGAAAACGATGAACGCCTTGTCGATGTTGCCCATCAGGGTGTTGGCCAGGGGCGCGGAGGCGGCCAGGGCGCCCCCCGAGAAGACGATGCCCAGCAGGGCGACGGCGAGGCCGGCGGTGCTGATGACGATGTTGGCCAGTTCCAGCACCTCGCTGAGGGTGTTGGTGAACTGGTCATATGTGTGATACTGCATGTTCATCTCGCTGATGGCGCGGGTGAAGCGGGTCCGCTTCTCCTCCCAGTTGGCGGGCACGGACTGGGCGCAGGCCGACGAGTAGACGAACCCGACCACCTTCTGCGGGTGGCGGCCGAGCAGGTCGAGCGTCATGCGGGCATCCTGCTGGTTGAGGGAATGGATCTCCTCGGTGATCGGGTGGTTCATGAAGAAATCGATCAGCGGCCCGGCGACGAGGTTGTCGATGAGCTTGCTGATGCCGATGTCGTCCCAGGTCGAGTCGTCCTCCTCGGCCTCGGCCACGATCCGCTTCCAGTCGTCCTTGAAGAGGTCCACCACCTTTTTGCGCACGTCGCCGGCGAATTCCGCGAAGCTGTCGAGCATGGGCTTGAACAGGCGGGAGGCCAGCTTGACCATCAAGGAGAAGGCCCCCGAGACGACCGTGTAGATGGCCTGCCCCAGCCCCTTGCAGAGATGGCCGACGAACTGCACCAGGCCGTCGATCACCCCTTTCAGGCCGTTCCAGAGGCTGGCGGCCCAGGGCGGGGCGTCAGTGACCTCGACTTTCGTCCCCTTGATCCAGGTGACGAAGTCGTCCCAATGTTCGGAAATGCCCGAAAGCGCGGCCAGGAACCCGTCGATGGCGGCCTCCAGCTTGGCGGCCAGGCCGTACGCCAGCTTGATGAACGGGGTGATGACCGGCTCGAGGGCGGCGATGGCCTTCCGGCCGAGTTCCCCCAGCTTGCCGAGCAGGTTCTTCAGGCCGCTCCAGAGGCTGTCGAGGTAGGGAAGGATCACGTTCTTCGCCTGGGTGCCGATGGCGGCGATCTTGCCGCCCAGGAACGAGGCGCCGCCGGCGAGCCATTTGCCGAACTTCGATTCGGCGAGCCACTTGAAGGCCGCCACCCCCTTGCCGATCGCCCATTCCCCCAGGTCCTTCAGCTTGCCCGAGAAATCGATGACGGTGGTCAGGATGTTGACCAGGGTGCCGATCATGGTCGTGAAGGCGTCCTTGGTCTTGTCCTCGTGCGGCTTGAAGCGGTTGAAATACGTCTTACTGCCCTTGAGGGCCACCAGCAGAAGCCGCAGGCCGGCGATGGCGAGGTTGTAGCGGTCTTTCGGCTGTTCGGCGAGCTGGCGGCAGAACTCGAACCGGTACTGTTTGAGCTTGCGGGCGAATCCTTCGTTGAACAGCTCGAAGTTCACGGCCCCGCTGCTGCATTCGGACTCGTATCCCGAAATGGCCTCGTCGGCTTCGGTGTCGAGCTTGACCAGGGCGACCTGGTCGTGCGCGGGATCGGGGTCGAGGGTGATCTTCCCGTCCTCGAGCCGGGCCTTCCCGAAGGCGGTCCGCAGTTCGTCGAGGACGAGCGAGTATTTCCCTTTCAAGGCCGTCTTGAACCGCACGGGCGGGTTGTCGGGCTTCTCGAAGGCGACCTTCATCTCGGCGTCGAACACCCCGAAATACTTCTTTTCGGCTTCCGGGACTTCGGCGGGAAGCATGACCAGGCCCTGGAGGGTCCAGCCCTTCACCTGCTCGGGGGGAACCGTGATCGGCTGTTCGTCGGCCTTGGCGAGGAGGCCCTTCTTCTCGCCTTCCAGGAACATCGTGATCTGCGGGGCGACGGGGAGGAAGATGCGGCGGTCGAGTTTCACCTTCGACTCGCCTTCGCCGATGACAAGATTCACCTCGTCGTACAAGCGCTTTCCCTTCGCGTATTCGAGGGCGTCGGGCGGCGTGTAGGTGAAGGTCAGGGTGCCGTCGGCGTCGGTGGCGGTGGCGGGGCGGGGCAGGGAACCGAGGGGGCCGCTCTCGGAATCCTTGCCCCAGATGACGGTGGCGGGGGTGTTGGCGACCGGGTCGCCGGTCGACTCGTTGGTCAGCCGGACGGTGACCGTGACGTCGGTGCGCGGGATGGCGGGCAGGGGCGGCGAGAACTGCACCTCGGCCTTCGTTTTGGGGGAAACGAGCTGGACCGGGATCTGGAGCTGACCCGCCGGCTTCTGCGCCTGTCTCCGGTTGCTCCAGGCATCGACGGCGATGACGCCGGCGCGCGGCTCGGGCAGGTCGCTCAGGTAGCGGAGCGATTTCCAGCGGCTGTCGGGGGGGAGGGTCGCCTCTTTGGCGTTGAGACAGCGGAAATCGTCTTCGGCGAGGTTACAGGCAAACTGGAAGGTGTAGTCGTCGTCGGGGGCGCGGTAGACCTGGCCGCCCTCCTCCTGTTCCACCCAGACGCTCAGCGTCAGCGCGCTCTTCCCGTCGGCCGGCACCTGGACCACGCCCTCTTTCAGGAATTCGGCGGGCTTGACCAGATAGCCCATCTTGACCTGGGGCGGGGCGACGGTGACGGTGCAGGTCGAGGTGAGCTTGCGGGGCTGGCCGGTGACCGGGTCGGCCTCGGGCGACTCGGCCTCGATGGTGACCGTGATGGGGCGGCCGAACTTGTCGTCGCCGGGCAGGTCGAGGAAGGCGCGGGAGGGCGCGGTGTAGGCGGTGAAGAACTTGTCCTGGGCCCGGACGTCGAAGCTCAGCAGGTCGGGCTGGTCGGTGCGGAAGACGGGGGTCCCGAACCCGCACGGGTCGTAGGCCCCGCTTGCCGGGTTGCGGCGGAGGAGCCGGACATTGATCGGCGTCGGGGTCCAGGTGCGGTTCTGGGCGTCGTAGGGAATCTCGTATGTCTTGGCCATCGTCGCGTCCGTCTCGTCCGGGCCCGGGCCGGGCCTCAGAACACCTCCAGGATGTAGTCGCCGCCCCCCGAGGGGACGACCCGGACCATCGTGGTGCAGGTCTGGCCGCCGCCACTGCCGGTGACGGTGAGGGTCACCGGCTCGGGAGGCTTGTTGATCTCCTCGATCGGATACTGGCCGATGCGGCAGGTCAGCCGGCAGGCGCCCGCGGTGCCGTTGAGGATCAGCCAGGGCGGCGTGGTGCCGGGGGTGATGCTGATGGCGGCGTCGGCGGCGGGGAAGGGGGGGCCGCCGTTTTCGGACTTCCAGACGGCCACCAGCAGTTCGCCGGGGGTGTCGGGGGAGACCGTGACCTGGTGGGTGTCGACCTGCAGGATGTAGACGGTGACCTTGGTGGCGGCGTCGGTGACGGCCGCGCCGACCCCGGCCCCGATCGAGGGCGGGATGCCGGCCTGCATGGCCTCCTTCGATCCGGTGCTGTTGTACCAGGAGACGATCTGTTTGGTGAAGGGGTCGTTCTGGTTGACGCCCTCGGCCCAGCCGCCGTCGTGGGCCCAGGCGGTGGTGGCCCGGGTGAGCCACCAGCCGGCCGCGCCGAGGATGGCGAGCACGAGGCTGGCGCGGGGCGAGACGGCGGGGCCGCCCCGGCTTTGGGTGAGGATGGCGTAGATGCCGAAGATGACCAGGACGGCGGCGAGGGTGGTGCCGTATTCCCACGGGGCCTGCGAAAACAGGCCGCCGCTGAGGCCCAGCAGGCCGATCTGGATGCCGCCGACGTAGTCGACCTCGCCCGGCCGGCGGACGTTGGCCGCCTGCAGGAGCCGCAGGCCCACCGAGGAGACGGGCCCCGACAGCAGGAAGGGGAGGCCCGAGGCCAGCAGGGTCAGGCTCCAGAAGCTGATCATCAGCTGGCTCTGCATGGGCAGAAACCCGCTGGCCAGCCAGCCGGCCGCGAACCCTGCGCCCAGGGCGGCGCCGGCGATGCCCACCGGTTGACGGAAGGCGGGCAGGAGGGTGCCGGGGACGGCCCAGAGACGGCTGATACTGCCCCCGATGCCGCTCTGCCGGAACCGGGACCACAGGTACCAGCCGAGGCCGCCGCCGATCGTCCAGGACGGGATGGCGGGGCCTTCATAGCCGCGGCAGGCGATGAACTTCCCTACCCAGGTGTCCGGGTCGAACCCCTCGTTGATGTAGGCCAGCAGGAAGGTGTGCAGGAACCAGGCGGTCACGCCCGCGACGAGGGCGGTGAAGAGGCGCCCGGGCAGTCCCAGCAGGATCTGGCCGTGCATGCTTCCCCACTGGATGGTCAGGAACCCGCGCAGGGAAGACAGGTCGGCCGGCTGGCCGACGGAGTCGTGAGGCCCGGCCGCGGGGGGAAAGGTTCCCGGGGGCTGGCCCGGGGCGGGCTGGCCGGCCTGGGGGTCATGTCGGGCAGGAGGCTGGGGGTGGCGGCCGCCCCGGCGGGATGTTCCCCGGCCGGGCTGGGCCTCCTGGGGTTGGAGGACCGGGGCCGCGGTCTGGGCGGGCGGTTCCCGGAATGCCCAGGCGGAGCCGTCCCAGCAGAGCCAGTTGCCGGTGCGGGGGTCGATCTGCCACCAACAGCCCTGTTCGTCCTGGACCCGCAGTTGGTTGGCCTGGTCGATGAAGGCTTCCTGGTTCATGCGACCCTGGCGCCACAGGTCGCGGACCTGCTCGTATCTGGCGCGGACGCCGGCAAAATCGGCCATCGGTTCTCCTGTTTCTGGAAGGGTAGTACATATCCTGCCAGGAAGCAAGGGGGGAGGCCGACGGCTGATGGCGATCAGGGACAACCGCCCCCGAACCCGGATGCTTCAGCCGCCCTGGCCGGGGGCGGGGCCCTGCCAGAGGCGGACGACCGGCGAGGCGAGCCGGGCCAGGCCGTGGTTGGTGCCGAGCCAGAGGTGACCGTCGGGGTCCTGGCGCATGACCATGATTTCGTTGCCGCACAGGCCGTCGGCCTCGGTGAACCGCCGCCAGTCCTTCCCGTCGAAGCGGGCCAGGCCGCTGAACTCCGAACCGAACCACCAGATCCCGTCCCGGTCCTGAAAGACCGACCGGCATTTTTCCCCGGCCAGCCCGTCGGCCCTGGAAAAGTGTCTGACCGGGCGCTTTCCCCCCACCGGGGGGCCGAACCGGGTCAGGCCGCCGCGGTCGAAGAAACCGGTTCCCACCCAGACGGCCCCTTCCCGGTCTTCGGCCATGGCCACCACGTTGTTGTGGGGGAGGCCGTTCGCCACGGTGAACGTCTGCCAGGCGGTGCCGTCGAACCAGGTGAGACCACCGGCCGGGGCCGCATTCGAGCCGAACCACCAGCCGCCGGCCGCATCGGCCAGGATGGTCCGGACCATCGGATGGGCGAGCTTTTCCGGGTGCGGGAAGGGGTGCCAGACCCCCTGCCGGAAACAGCCGGTGCCGTTCCAGGTGCCGACCCAGACCTCGCCCGAGGCGGTCGGGAAGACGGCCAGTGCCTTCGGATCGGGCAGAAAGGCGGTCAGGTCACGCCACCTGCCGTCGGGTTCCAGCACGTGCAGGCCGAAATCGTGGGCCACCCAGACGGCGCCCGAGGCGTCGGCCGCCATGTCCTCGACGTGCGACAGGGCGGGGGTTCCCGTCGGCAGGGGCAGTTCCCGGTTCTGCCGCCAGTCGATCAGCAGGAGCCGGTCGCGTCCGCCGGCCCAGAGGCGGGACCCGGTGATGGCCAGGCCGCGGAACTGATCGGAAGTCTGGAAACAGGAGATTCCCGCCGGGAACACCCGGGCGGCCGGCTGGGGCCGCCACCAGACGGCCGCGGCCAGGAGGACGCCCAAGAGGGTGGCGACGGTGACAGCGGCCGGCGACCGGCCGCCCCGCCAACTCGGAAGGTGCCTGGGAAGCATGGTTTCGGGAATATAATCCACCGCCCCGGGAAAGGAAAGGCCGGGGGAGTTGCCCGCCGCTTTTCTGACGGAAGCAAGGGGGGGGCCGGGGTCGGGGGTCAGGGGG
>CAZKPI010000296.1:0-6226 GCA_964554555.1 uncultured bacterium | reverse complement strand
GGGTGCTCTGGCGGACCGTCGTACAGCTGGCTGAGGCGAGGCCGCTCGACGTGGTGAACTGCTTGAAGGTGGCCAGGTCGAAGGTCAGCCGCAGGCCGTCGTTGGCGCCGATCCAGGTGCGGTAGCCCGAGCCGTAGGGGACCGCGTGGAAGGCATACGGGGTGATGTCGGCGATCAGGGTCTTCCAGGCCCCGTCGCGCTCCGCCTGGTACAGGAGCCCCGACCCGGGACCGCCGGCGTAGTAGGTGGTGCCGAGGGCGGTGAACAGGGTGGCGCCGTTGGTCAGGGGGGCGTCCATCACGCTGAAGGAGTTCAGGCTGGAGTTGAACTTGAACAGCCCGCCCTTGCCGGTCTGGCCCTGGCCGCAAGCCACGACCAGCGCGGGGTCTTCGGTGGCATGGATCATGACCACCCGGCTGGCGGTCATGCCCTGGTCTTTGCCGTAGAAGGAAAAGTCGATGCCGTTGGTGGTGCTGGCGAGGGCCGTGGTGCTGGCCGTGGTGGTGGCGAGCCCCACCCAGTACAGGTTGTTCTTCTGCTGGGCCAGGGCGGTGACCATCTCCCCTTTCAGCCGGGTCACGGCGGTCACGACGCCGGTGGTGGGATTCATGGTGAACAGCCCGCCGTCGGTGCCGATCCAGATGTCCCCGGCTTTCGTATACAGCAGGGCGTTGATCGACTGGCTGAGGGCATCGGTGGGCAGGCCGGCATCGGTGACCTTGGTGAAGGTCAGGGTGGACTGGGTCGGGTCGGCGACATACAGCCCCGCCGCGGTGCCGACGTAGAGACGCCTGATGGTATCGGTGTCGACCGGCAGGACGGCCCGCACGTCGGAATTGCCCAGGGAGGGGGTGTTGGCGGCCGTGAAGGGGACGAACGTGTAGGCCGATGCGTCGAAACCGGGGGCCAGGTCACCACCCCCGACGCCGCCGCAGCCGGCGATGGCGAGGGGAAGGACGACGAGCAGGAGGGGGGTCAGGAAGCGTTTCACGGAGAGTCTCCTTGTGGGGGGTAGCCGGCCTGGCGGGCACCGGCCGGAGGCCGGCCGGCTCAGTCGAGCACCTGCCGGACGACATCAATGACGGAACCGTCGCGCCATTCGATCAGGGCCACCGGCCGGTCGCCCAGGCGGGGGGTATCCGGAACCCCGGTCAGGGCGTGGATCTGTTCCATCAGCTGGGGAAGGGTGACCAGGGGTAGACCACGACCCTTGACCTTTTCCAGCAGATCCTGGCGGCGGGGGTTGATGGCGATGCCCCGCTCGGTCACCACCACGTCGATGACCTCGCCGGGGGCGGTGACCGTGGTCACCTTCTCGCGGAGAATGGGGATGCGCTTGCGGAAGGAGGGGGCGGTGATGATGGTACAGCCGGCCCCGGCCGCGGCATCAGCGAACCCGCCGATGCCGTGCAGAAGCAGGCCGTCGCTGTGGGTGTTGACGTTGACGTTGAAGTCGAGGTCGATCTCGGTGGCGCCGAGCACGGCGACGTCGACCATGTGGGCGAAACAGCCGCGGGCATGCTGGCAGTAGGAGATGAACGGGTCGATCTCGACATGGCGCGGGTTGTCGCGCAGGGACTCGACGGCGGCGAGGTCGAAGCTCTGGCCGTCGGTCACGTAGTTGATCAGGCCCCGCTTCATCAGGTCGACCAGGATGCCGGTGGTGCCGCCGACCGAGAACGACGCTTTGATGCCGCGGGCGGCCATGCGTTCGCCCAGGAACTGGGTGAAGGCGAGCGAGATGCCGCCCGCCCCGCCCTGGAACGAGAATCCCTCGCGCAGGATGCCGGCCGCCTCGACGAAGCGGGCGGCCAGATCGGCGATGCTGAGCTGGGTGGGGGACTTGGTGAGCCTGGTGGTTCCCGAAACGATCTTCGTCGGATCGCCGATCGAGTCGACGGTCAGCACGTGGTCGACGTTCAGGCCGAGGATCGACATCGGCACGCAGGGGAAGGGCACGAGGTTGTCGGTCACCACGACCACCTGGTCGGCGAACAGCGAGTCGGCGAGGGCGATCCCGATCGGCCCGAAGGCCGACTTCCCCAGCACTCCGTTGGCGTTGCCGAAGCAGTCAGCGGCCGGGGCGGCGATGACGGCGAGGTCGATCTTCAGGTCGCCGTCCTGGATGGCGCGGTAGCGGCCGCCGTGCGAGCGCAGAACGGCCGCCTTCCGCATCAGGCCCTTCGAGCAGGCGACGCCGACCTGGCCGTTCATCGACCCTTCGACGTGGGAGATGGCGCCGCTTTTGATCAGGTCGACCAGTCCGTCATGCACCGGGAAGAGGGCAGACGGGGCGACCACCATGTCCTTCAGCCCGAGGTCGGCCAGCCGCCGCATGGTCTCGTTGACCAGGAAATCGCCGTTGCGCAGGTGGTGATGGAAGGAGACGGTCATCCCGTCGCGCAGGGAAAGCTTCTTCCACAGCTCGTCCCACGACCGGACCACCTTGTCGATGCGGCCGGGGGTGGTGGTGAGCGGCACGCGGCGCCGGGCCATGACCCCGCCGCCCTGATCCTGGAAGGCACCTTTGAAGGGCTTCAGCCGCCGCCCGTCGATCTCGGCAGGCACCCGCCGGCCGAGGGCGTTCTCGACCCATTGCATGTCAGTAGGCCTCCAGGCCGGGCAGGCCCATCTGCTTGGCGGCCGCGATCAGCTTCTTCGCGCGTTCCGCCACGGGCGCATCGACCATCTTCGAGCCCAGCGACACGACGCCGGCGCCGGTTTCCACGGCCCTCTTCATGGCGTCCATGATCTTCTTTGCCTCCTCGAGTTCGGCCTCGGTGGGGGCGAAGGCCTGGTGGACGATGGCGATCTGGCGGGGGTGGATGACCCCCTTGCCGACGAAGCCCAGGCCCTTGGCTTCCAGACAGCTGGCGCGCAGACCCTCGTCGTCGCCGACGTCGGAGAAAACGGTGTCGATGGCCTGCAGGCCTGCCACCTTGGCGGCGTAGACGATCTGACTGCGGGCCTGCAGGGTCTCTTTGCCCTCGCGGGTGCGCGGCACGCCCAGGTCGCGGGTGAAGTCCTCCGCCCCGAAGCACAGGGCCACATTGCGCGGGCTCGCCTGGGCGATGGCCAGGGCGTTGACGGTTCCCTTCACGGTCTCGATCAGGGGCATGAACAGCACGCGGCCGACGATGCCCAGCTCGCGCTCGATGGCGGCCGCCTCGCGGTCGGCTTCCTTGACGTCGCGGTCGCTGTCGCACTTCGGCAGGAGAAGTAGGTGGGGAAGGGCGGGCACGATCTCGCGCAGGTCGTCGTAGCCGAACGGCCCGGTCAGCGGGTTGACCCGCACGATCAGCTCGGTGCCGGGGAACAGGCGGTGGGCTTCGCGCAGGGTGCGGCGCACCAGGATGCGGGCGTCGAGCTTTTGGTCGGGGGCGACCGAGTCCTCGAGGTCGAGGATGAGGCTGTCGGCGCCGAACAGGCCGGCATTCAGCATCAGGTCGGGCTGGTTGCCGGGCAGGTAGAGGCGGGAGCGCCGCAGGCGGTCTTTTTCGGCCGGGGTGCGGTCGGGCGGGGTCAACAGCGGGGCCTTGGCGGCGCCGGCCTTGCGCAGGGCCGCCTCGATGCGGGCGGCGATGATGAAGTCGAGGGCGCCGTCGTCCTTGATCGACAGCTTCCCCTTGCTGACGCTGAACTCCTGGAGGGTGCGCTCGGCCTGCTCGCGGATGTGGCGGCCGAACAGCTTTTTGACGCTTGATTCGACGGCGATCTCGAAGGGCGCGGCCGGCTCGTAGGTGACGATCAGGTCGGATTTGCCCTCCAGCCCGGAGGTGAAGATGGTGGGTTCGCTCATGTTCCTTCCCCTGTACGTGTGATGTGCAAAGGCGGTCGTGGCCCGTTTACCACGGGCTCCGGAGGCCTGTCAACACGGCTCCCGGAGCGCGGGGGCCGGGCGGGGTCTCAGACGAATTCGATGTCGCCGCTGACCGACTCGGCGGTGAAGACGGCCCCGGCATGGCCGGACTCGAGCTTGGTGCCGTGCCGCAGTCCGGGATGGGCGGTGCCTTCCCAGGCCACTTTGACGGTGCCGGTGCGGCTCCCCGCCTCGACCGACGACCACGGGCCCTGCACCTGGCCGACGAAGACGTCGCCCGAGGTGGTGTTGCAGATGACCTCGGTGGACTCGGTCACCGCGGGCCGCGACAGCTCGATGTCTCCCGAGATCGACTGCATCTTCAGCCGTTCGATCCGGGCGCCTTTACAGCGGAAATCGCCGGAGGTCGACACCCCGTCGGCGGCCACCGATCCGCCTTCGATGAAGAAGTCGCCGCTGACCGTCTCGAGGGAGGCGCCGGCGAGCTCCGCCCCATGCAGGTGCACATCGCCGCTGACCGTCTTCAGACTTTCGATCCGGAAGGGCCCCTTGATCGACAGGGAGGCCGACACCGACCGGCACCGCAGGGCCAGGCTGGCGGGAAGGGTCAGCTCGAGGTCGAGAACAGCCCGGGTGGGGGTGGCGCGGTCGAAGCCGAGGTGGAGGGTGTCGCCCTCGACCCTCAGCCCGTGCTGGCTGAACCAGAGGTTGGGGGGCTGGCCGGCCAGGGCGGCGTGGCTGATGCGGCCCATCACGCGCAGGGCGAAGGTGGTTCCCTCGCGGATGGTGACCGACCCGAACAGGTTCTCGACCTGGCAGGTGCGGCATCGCGGGAAGCCGTCAGGCTCGGGCACCGAGAACTCAACGCTGACGCCGTCGACGGGCTCGCCGCGGCCGTGGCCGAACTCGGCGACCATACTGCCCATCATGTTCTGCACCCAGCCGCCAAACTCCTTGATCCTGGCCTTGAACTCGTGGCCCGGCGGTTCAGCCTTCTTGACGGCCTCGCGGATCTGCTTCTGGACGTTCTCGGCAAACCGGGAGACCTCCTCGGTGAAACTGCGCTTGTGGTCTGAGGCCTGGGTGTCTTTCTCGAGCGCGGCCAGCAGTTCTTCCGACTGTTCGACCGAGATCTTCCCCTCGGCCAGCATCTGCAGGATCTTCTTCCGGGCTTCCGACATGGCTCTCTCCTTCGCGACTGATCTGGGGGGTACCGGGAACCATTCTATCACAGAGGGGAAAGAGGATGGAGCGGCCTCATGTCAGCCCGGGCCAATGCCAACCTATAGGAACCGCTTTCGGAGCGGGAGGAGCTCCGCTCCTCCCGACCGCCTCGCCAGGGGCCACGGGCCCCTGGACCCCCTTTTTCTGCCTGCCGAACGCGGCGCGTTCGGGAGGCGGGCCGCCGCGCTTCGCGGGCTGGCCGTCTCGTTTGCCTCTGCTGGCCATGCGGGTTTCGACCTGACGATTGCCCTGGGGCGGCAACGGATGATTGCGGCCAGCCGGAGTTCCGGCCAGCCGCGTGGTGAACGCCGGCGCGTTCACCACGCCAGCAGAAAGGGTCCAGGGCCGTCGGCCCTGGTGGGGTGAAGGGGCAAAGCCCCTTGACCGGCCTTCCCGAGCTCTGCCTTCCCGAGCTCTGCCTGGAAAAGGTCAAAGTGGACCAGGTGGTGGGTGAACGCCGATCGAGCGGATCAGAAGCCGGGATGTCTCTCCTGGTGGGTGACCTCGGCCGCCCGGCAATCACTTCGCGGATGATCGCGGCTTCGTTCCTTGTCTGGCCCGATGGGGGCTGAGCCGCTGGCTGGCGCAGGCGATGGCGGCCGGCGAACGGTCGCCGCCGATCCAGCGGCGGCCGAGGCGGGCCGCGGCCACCAGCGTCGTGCCGCTCCCGCAGAACAGATCGACGACCAGGTCGCCCGGGTCGGTCAGGGCGGCGACCAGCCGCTCGAGCAGGGCCAGGGGCTTCTGGGTCGGGTAGCCGACCCGCTCGCGGGACATGGGGTTGATGATGGGGATGTTCCAGACGTCGTCGACCGGGGTGCCGTCGGGATGCGGCAGATACCGCTTCCCGGCCTTCGAGACGATGCCGCCGCTGGCATACCCCGAGGTCGGCTCGTAGGGGACCCTCACGGCATCGACGTTGAAGCGGGGCCGCGGGCCGGCGGCATACCACAACAGCGTGTCGTGCTTGTTGGCAAACCGGCTCTTTGACCGGCCGCCGCCCGTGTAGTGCCAGATGATCTCGTTGACGAAGGCTTCCTCGCCGAGCAGGCGGTCGAGCAGGACCTTGGCGTAATGGACGGCCCGCTGGTCGAGGTGCAGGACCAGACTGCCGTCGGCGGCCAACAGGGGGAGCAGGGCGCGCAGGTTCTCCTCGAGCCAGGGCAGGTAGGAGGCAAGCCG
>CAZKPI010000295.1:0-6229 GCA_964554555.1 uncultured bacterium | reverse complement strand
ACCAGGCGTCCGCCGGCCGGCCCGCCCTTTCCGGCCGGCGTCCGCCGCCCCGGCCGACCCCACCTTCCGGAGACACCCACATGAACGAAGACCTCTGGCAGAACCTTCAGCAGTATACGTCAGCCGCCCTCCGCAACATCGAACTCGGAGCCATCCTCGCCGGGCGCAATGCCCGCGCCCTGCTCGCGGGCGATCAGCCGGCCTGCCAGGAAGAGCCCTACCAGGGAACCACCCCGTTCGAGGTGATCTACCGCTTCGATCGGATGCGGGTCCTGAAGTTCCAGGGCGACCCCGACCGGCGGGGCCTGACCCCGCTTCTGATGATCCCGTCCCTCATCAACCGGTCATACGTCCTCGACCTGATGGAAGGCGGCAGTCTGGCGGCCCACCTCACCACCAGCCGCCACCCGACCTACCTGCTCGACTGGGGCACCCCCGGCCCCCAGCACGATCACCTGTCCTTCGGGTTCTACGTCGACGACCTGATGTCCCTCGCCGCGGCGGCGGTCCGCCGCGATGCCGGAACCGACCGGGTGGCTCTGCTCGGCTACTGCATGGGCGGCACCATGTGCCTCCTGCACGCCGCCCTGCATCCCGCCCTCATCGACCGCATCACCCTGCTGGCGGCGCCGGTCAACTTCCACGACGAAGGGGTGCTGTCGACATGGGCGGCTTCCCCGAAGTTCGACGTCGACCGGGTCGTCGACACCCTGCACCACATGGATTCCCTGATGCTCCAGACCTCCTTCCTGTTCCTCAAGCCCCTGTCAACCTGGCAGAAATACAAAAGCCTGTATGAGGGAGCCGGCAACCCGAAATTCACCGGCAGTTTCATCAAGCTCGAACGCTGGCTGAACGACAACGTCTCGGTCCCCGGCGAGGTCTACCGCGAATACGTCCGGATCTGCTACCAGGAGAACCGGCTGGTCGAGGGCGGACTGGTCCTCGCCGGCCGGCCCGTGGACTTGAAGGCGATCACCTGCCCGATCCTGAACGTGATCGCCAGCAAGGACCACATCGTTCCCCCCGAATCCTCACGGATCGTCTCCACCCTGGTGGGCGGGCCCGTCCGGGAGGAACTGATCGAGGCGGGGCACATCGGCATCGCCATGGGAAGCAAGGCGCGCCAGATGTTCGAGACGGTCCTGCGCTTCCATGGGGAAGAGGCGAACCCGCCTGCCGCCCACTGAGATATTCCTTATCCTTGATCCGGCCCGCCCCTGCGGCGGGCCTTTTCTGTCCTTCCTCCCCATTCCCCTGCCGCCCCTGCTATAATGGGCTCCGCCAGCCATGATCGAACTCACCGGACTGACCAAGACCTTCGGCGCCAAGACCGCGGTCGACGGCATCACCTTCACCGTCCCGGCCGGGGCCGTCTTCGGCTTTGTCGGTCCCAACGGGGCGGGCAAGACCACCACCATCCGCCTGCTGATGGGCCTCCTGCATCCCACCGCCGGCCGCGCCGCCATCGACGGTTGTGACTGCGCCGCCGACACCCTGGCGGTGCGGGCCCGGGTCGGCTACCTCCCCGACGAGGTGTTCCTCTACGACTACCTGACCGGCCAGCAGTTCCTCGAGTTCGTCGCCGACATCCGCCAGATCCCCCCCGCCGCGGCGCGCGAACGCATCGAGCATTACCTCCGCTTCTTCGAACTGGACGGCGCGGCCGGCGATTACACCGTGAACTACAGCTTCGGCATGAAGAAAAAGCTCGCGCTGGCCGGCATCGTCATGCACCAGCCGCGGGTCCTGATCCTCGACGAACCCTTCAACGGCCTCGATCCCCAGGCCGTCCGCAACTTTCGCGAACTGCTGAAAAAACTGGTCGCCGACGGCACCACCATCCTGTTCTCGAGCCACGTCCTCGAGGTCGTGGAAAAGCTGGTCTCGCACATCGGCATCATCGACCAGGGGCGGCTGTGCATCAGCGGCAGTCTCGAGGCGGTGACCGCCCCCTTCGGCGGCTCCCTGGAAAAGGCGTTCTTCGCCCATGTCCAGGGGGCCAACGGCTCCCCGGGCCCAGCCTCTGCGGCAACCTGATCCGGCCGCCGCCCAGGCGGCGGGAGCGGGGGGCAGGGGGGGGAAGTTACTTCTTCTTGTCGTCGGGCGGAGGAGGGGCGGGAGGTTTCTTCCCGCCCTTCTTCTTGCGCGGACGGATGTTGACGGCCTGCTCGATCGGCTCGTCGGAGATGCCCAGGATCGTCTTCGTCTCGAACAGGACTTCCATGTTCACTTCCAGCTTTTCGAGCAGGTCCTGGGTCAGCGAGGAGAAGGGGAACACGATCTCGCGGTCGGTGGCGGTCCTGATGACGCCGATCTTGCGCTTCTGGTCGAACCGGACGATCACCCCGGGCAGGGTGTCGCCCTCCCTGACCGCGTCGATCCGCTCGATCTGGACGGCGACGGGGCCGATCTTGTCCTTGACCACGCCGAACCGCACCGCATCGCCCTTGGCGAGGGTTTCCTGGTCCTGGGGTTTGAGGGCGCTGAAGTGGAGCAGGACCTCGGCGTATTCCGGACAGGTCAGGACCCCGACCCCCGTCTCGGCGTTGTACCACTTCACCAGGCCTTCGACCATGGCGTCGGGGCTGGCCTCGTAGATGATCTCCTCGACGGTGCGGCCGACCTCGGCCTGGATCTCGCGGATCTTCTCGATCAGGCTGACCACTTCGGGCTGGTCGGGCTTGCTGGCCAGGGACTCGCCCAGGGTCTGGACGGCCAGGGACAGAAGCCGGCGCTTGAAATAGACGAGGCCCAGGTAGAGCAGGGCGGAGGAATCGCCGGGGGAGTTGCGCAGGGCCTCGAGGAGGTGGGTCTCGGCTTCCTCGAGGCGATCGAGCTCGTAGAGGACGCCGCCCAGGTCCCGGTGGTAGTCGGCCTTGAAGGGGTGCTGTTCGATCAGCTTCTCGAACACCTCGAGGGCTTCCTCATACCAGTGCATCTTGGCGTAGGTGTCGGCCAACTGCTCCATGGCCTGGTAGTTCTTGGGGTCGACCTTGAGGATCTCCTTGAAGCCCTCGGCGGCGTCGAGGAAATGGGTGTCGGCCTTGTCGTCGTCGTGCCGGGCCCGGTAGATATCGCCGAGATAGCGATGGAAAACCGGGTTGCGGACGTTCAGCTGGAGCCCCTGCTGGAAGAACTTGATCGCCTCCTCGGGCCGGTCGGACAATTGGTAGGCCAGGCCGATCGTCTCGTAGAAGTCGGGTTCACGCGGGTTGATCTTCAGGCAGTCCTTCAGCAGGGCGATCGACTCGTCGTATTTCCCGGCGGCCAGGGCATCGACGGCCTTGCCGTACTGGACCTCCAGATCCTGCAAAAAGGCCCGCAGGCGGGCGTCGTATTCGGCCCGGCGGACCGGATCAGCCAGGATGTCGAAGGCGTCCTTCAGTTCCTTGAGATGGGGGATGTTGGCCAGGGGACTGCCCGAGGTGAACAGGTCGGCATACCGCTTGTTGAAGGCTTTCTGGATGTCTTCCTGGGGGGCGAAGTCCGGCACCCCGAACAGCTGGTAGTAGTTCTGCATGAAGGCTCCCGCGTCAGATCGGGGGCATTATACCATACCGGCTTTCCGGGGGTTCCGATTTGCATTCCCCGGGGGGGGAGAGTACATTGATCCCACTCCGGCGGCACCCCGCCGGTTCGCCGCGCATGAAAACCATCGACCGCTACATCCTCAACGAACTGCTCCAGCCCTTCCTGTTCGGCCTGGCCTTCTTCGTGGCCATCTGGCTGATCGACCTGATGATGGAACTGATCAACCTCATCTTCTCGAAGGGTGTGCCGTTCTCGGTGGTCTCGCTGTTTTTCCTGTACAGCCTGCCGCCGACGCTGGTCATCAGCTTTCCCATGGCCATCCTGCTGGGGACGCTGGTTGCCTTCGGCCGCCTGAGCGGGGATTCGGAGATCACCGCGATGAAGGCCGGGGGCTACAGCTTCGGGCGGATCTGCGTGCCCGCCATCGTCTCGGGCCTGTTCGTGACCGGGCTGACCCTGCTGTTCAACGAGCGGGTGGTGCCCGTCGCCAACGACAAGTTCACCAAGCTGTTCCGCCGCGAGGTCACCCTGAAACGGCCCCTGCCGCAGATCACCGCCAACCGGTTCTTCGAGGCCGGACCGGGCCGGAAGTTCTTTGTCGAGCAGTTCGACCCCAAGACCCGCGACATGTTCGGCGTGGTCATGTACGAAGGCCAGCCCACCAACTTTCCGCGCGTCATCGAGGCGAAGAAGGCCCGCCTCGACGAAGGGCGCTGTACCTTCTGGAACGGCCGCATCTCCGACTTCCGCAGTTCCGGATCCGACTACCACCACACCTATTTCAGCGTCCTCGAGTACCCGATCGACACGCACTACGTCAATCCCGACGACGTTCCCGAGTCGAAGAACGCCCGCCAGATGAACATCCTCGAACTCTACGCCCACATCAAGGATCTCGAGACCAAGGGGCTGACCGAGAAGGCCCAGGTCCAGAACTGGATCGAGTTCTGGACCAAACTGTCGATCCCGTTTGCCGGCCTCATCTTCGTCATGATCGGGGCCCCGCTCGGCTCGCAGACGAGCCGTTCGGGAACCAGCATCGGCATTGGCATGTCGGTGGTGATCATCTTCCTGTACTACGTCCTGATGGCCGCCGGGAAGGCCTTTGCCAAAGGCGGCCACCTCACCCCGTTCCTTGGCGTCTGGATGCCGAACATCCTGATCGGCGGCGTCGGCCTGTGGCTGATCTTCCGCCTGAAAGCCTGACCGCCGCATGCCCAACCGCCAGCTGGCGCCAGCGAAGAACCGGGGCAGGAAGACCCCTCCTCCCGGTCGTGGGCCTGCCGGGCCGTTCCCCGGCGGTTTCCCGCGGCCGCCCCAGGGCCCTGGTCCGGTCCTCCCCCTTCGCCGCCGGCGATGTCCCCCTTCCCCGTCGCCCCTTTCCCAACACCCCCCCCGGAGGTTCCCATGCGCAAAGCCCTCGCTGAGCTGATCCACGCCCGACTCGCGCCCCTCGTCGCGGACGTCGTCCCCAACCCGCGCGACTTCTTCGACCTGCAGACCACCCCCGACCCGGCCAAGGGCGATTTCGCCCTGAACGCGGCCATGAAGCTGGCCAAGCCGGCCCGCACGCGCCCCCTCGACCTGGCCCAGAAAATGGCCGCGGCCCTGGCCCCGGAGACCGCCTGGTTCCGGAAGGTGGAGGCGGTGCCGCCCGGGTTCATCAACCTCTTTCTGACCGACGAGGCCATCCAGCGCGAACTGGGGCGGTTCGCGGCCGACGACGAGATGGGCCTGCGCCGCGACGGCCGCCCCGAGACGGTGGTCATCGACTACTCCAGCGTCAACATCGCCAAGCAGATGCACGTCGGCCACCTGCGCTCGACCATCATCGGCGACGTGCTGGCACGGGTCCTGACCGCCCGCGGCGACCGGGTCATCCGGCAGAACCACCTGGGCGACTGGGGCCTGCCCATGGCGATGGTGCTGTGGAAGGCCACCCCCCTTCTGCGCGACCTGGAGGCCAGGGGCCTCGACCCCGCGCGGGAGCTGACCCTTTCCCACCTCGAGACCCTGTACCGGGAGGCGACCCGCGCCTGCGAGACCCAGCCCGAGGCCGCGGCCGCCTGCCACGACATCCTGGTGCGCCTGCAGAACGGCGACCCGGCCCTCCTGCAGGACTGGCGGACGGTCACCCGCCTGTCGATGCGCGAAGTCTACCGTCTGTACCAGGAGCTGGGGGTTCTGCTGACCCCGGAGGACGAGGCCGGCGAGAGCCACTACCGCGACCGCCTGGCCGACACCGTGCGGCAGATCAGGGAGTCGGGCCATCTGGTCGAATCGCGCGGCGCCCAGTGCGTGTTTCTCGAGCATTTCAAGGCGAAGGACGGCAGTCCCCTGCCCGTCATCGTCCAGAAGTCTGACGGCGGGTTCAACTACGAGACGTTCGACCTCGCCGCCATCCTGTACCGCATCCATGTTTTGAAGGCCAGCCGGCTGATCTACGTCACCGACGCCCGCCAGGCCCTCCACTTCGCCCAGGTCTTCGACGTGGCGCACGTCTGCGGCTGGACGAAGGAACCCGGCCGGCCGGTGACCCTCGAGCACGTTCCCTTCGGCAGTGTGCTGGGCGAGGACAACAAGCCGCTCAAGACCCGCAGTGGGGAGAACGTCAAGCTGGCCGATCTCCTCGCCGAGGCGGTCGAGCGGGCCCGCGCCGTGGTCGAGGAGAAGAAACCCGACCTGCCGGAGGAGA